>DATLPC010000192.1:0-22437 GCA_035535975.1 Gemmatimonadaceae bacterium
CGCTCACGGGCGAGCGCACGAGAAGACTGGCATCGATCGGCCACTTCCCGAGCGTCGCGTGGAAGCGCTTGAGGTCGACGACCGTGTTGTCGGCGTCACCGCCGGGGTTATCGAGGGCGAGCTCGAGTCCGACGTCCGTCACCCCGAGCGGCAGATCCGGATATTTGAACGCTCCATTCTCGACGCGCGCGCGCACGGCGAGCGCCGGGAAGTGCTTCGGCCCATACGTGCCGCGGACCTGTCCGGACACGGCGATCGTTCCCGACGTCCGGAGCTTGTCGAAATCGTGCGCGTAGATCGCCGGGACGAGCGACAGGATCGAGGCGAACTGCGTGTTTGGCGCGGCAAAAGCAACGTCGAGCCCGAGCAGCGAATCGCCGGCGGTTACCGTGCCGCCGAGGTCGAGGTGGAGCCGGTTGAGCCGGAGCGTGTCGTTGGCGAATGCGAAGCGGTGTGTGCGGAGATCGGCGTTTACGTTCGCGGTGAGGTCGAGCGAAACGTTCTTGAGGTACGGAATGCCGGCGAAGGTCGCCGAGACACTGTCGGCGTGCGTTCGCGTGGAGACGACGAGGGTCTGCTTGGCAAAGTCGCCGCTCAGCGATTCGTCGAGTCCTTTGACGGCGATCGCGAGGTTGGACTGGCGATCATCCAGGGTGACCACGCCGTGCGCGATGCGGAATTGGCGCAGCGTGACGCTCATTGCCCGCTGCGACGCGGACGATGACGGCGGCGCTGGTTTGGTGATGTTCCAGTTTGAGGTGCCGTCGGCGAGGCGTCGCAGTTTCACGACCGGCTGGTCGAAAGACAGCTCGCGAATGACCATCGGCTGGCCGCTCCGCAGATAGCCGATCACGCTCCGTACGTCGAGCACGAACCGCAGCTGTCGCGTCGCGAAGAGGGTGTCGTGCTCGAAAGTGCGCACACCCGAGACGGCCAGGTCGGTGACGGTGAGCGTGGCGTGCGGGAAACCGCGCAGCAGACTGAGTCCGACGTCACGCCACGCGACGCGAGCGTCCGTCGACTTGTTGATCTGCGTCTTGAGCGCCTCGGCGATCCGGCTACCGAAGGCGAGCGGGATGATCGCGAGGACGACTATGAACGCGACGACCGTAATCCCGAGGCCGACGGCGATCTTCTTTGGCAGGTGGGTGGGAGCCACGATCTCAAAGTTAGCGCGCTGTCATCCTCGAGCGAGCGCCAGCGAGCGAAGGGGATCTACTGTCCCTGATTAGAAGCCAGCGGCGGGATGATGTTGACACGCGAGGTAAAACGATGGCAGCCACTTCGGGCGCGTTTCGCATCTTCCGAGTATGTCTGCCTGTTCGCGGGCCGATCCCGGAGTTATGCTGTGGAAATGCCGAGCGTCAAACGCGATTGGACAGTGGCCGACGTACACGCTCTGCCCGACGACGGCATGCGCTACGAGGTCATCGACGGCGAGCTATTCGTGACGCCGGCGCCGGCGCTCCGGCATCAAGAGGCGGTCGCGAAGCTTTACGTCATCCTCGCCCAATATCTCCAACGTGAGGGTGTCGGGCACGCCTTCTTCGCGCCAGCCGATGTCGTCTTCTCCGACCGCCGCGGTGTTCAACCGGACGTCTTCGTGATGCCGCTCGTGGCCGGCCGGCGTCCAGAGCATTTCGACGACGCGAAGCGCCTACTCCTCGCAGCAGAAATCCTTTCGCCTTCCACCGCGCGAGCAGATCGCGTGGCCAAGCGCACGCTGTATCGCGACGAGAAAGTCCCGGCGTACTGGATCATCGACCTCGACGCGCGCGCCGTCGAACGCTCCACGCCGGACGAGCCGCGACCGGAGATTCTCGTCGATCAGCTCGACTGGTTGCCAGACGGTGCGTCCGAGCCGCTTGTCGTCGACTTGCCGGCGTATTTTCGATCGGTGCTGGACGAGTAGCGTCGCCCATCGCTCATTCGCCCGTCATCTCGTCGAGTTGAGCTCGCCGATTGACAGTAGGTAGTCGCCGTCCTCGAAGTCGGAGAACAGCATCGCGGGATTGTATCGCACGACCAGCACGGTATGGCGCAGGACGGCGTCTGCAACCCAGTCCGGGCCAGCCGTACGGGTGAAAGAGAAACGCACGAGCGAATCGGTCAGCGTGAATCGCCCGGGATAGCTGAAAGGCCCCGATCCGGAATTCGTCGTGTACTCGAGCGCGAACGAGCTGTCCTTATACAGTACGTACCGCGACGTGCCGGGGAACGAGGAGGGCGAAAGGCGGTCGAACGTTGCGAGGATCTCGGGCGCCGGTTTCGCTGGCGGCAACGGCGTCACCGGCTTGGTGGGCTCGATGGGCGGTATCGGCTCGCTCGACGACGCGTCGGCGCAGCCGACCGCGATCAAGGCAGCGAAAGCGACGATGAGCCTACGCGACATACGTCGACCGTATCCACGCATCAGTGTTGGCTAGCACCGGCTGCATCTTTTGCACCACGAGCACAGCCTTTGGAGTCAGCGGATTGCCCCTTTTGGAATCGCGCCTCGAGCCGAACGTGGCTTTCCCAGTTCGATCAACCGGCGAAACAAGGGCGCGCGCCGTTCGTAGTTGCGAGATCACGTTCGGGTCTGGCTCCATGAAGCGATCGGCATCGCCTTGATCGCGATGATCGTCGCGCACCTGGTCGTCGACTGGGCTTGGGTCAAGTCGCGCATCGCGATCCTGACGCGGCCGTCGCAGCGGCGGTTCGGCGCACTCCTCCTCACCGCCGTCGTGCCGGTCCTCGACAACTCGGGGTCAGACCCCGTTTAGAGAGAACGTAGACGCGGGCTTAGCCCCCGCGTCCCGGCGGCTTCGACGAGAAGGGCTGCGGCCAGTGGAAACTGCATCATTGGCGTTTGGCCATCGCGATGATCCGCGTCTTGCCATTCGCCGCGATTTCTCTCACACGCGGCACCATGGCTCGGCGATCGTCGGACCCTGCCCCGAAAAACTCGAGGACGTACACATTGTTTCCGAACAACGCGACGCCGGTCGGCGACCACTCGGCCTCACCCTGAAATAGCGTCGTCACCTGGCCGGTAGCCGTGACCTTGAGGGCGCTTCCGCATCCGGTGGCCGCGACGTACACGGTGCCCGCGGCGTCCACCGCCAATCCGCGAAGCAACGGTTGATCTCGGCGTTCGATTCCGTGAACGAGCGCGCATTTGGCCGGTGAGATATTCTGCGCGACGGTCGACACGCCACCGCCGGAATCGATCCGCCGTACGGCCGCATTTTCCGTGTAGTACACCGTGCCGTCGGATCCAACGGCCACACCGTTCAGGTCCCGGAGCGCGGCCGTTCCGCTCCGCGCCGGCAATGTTGCCACGACCACCGTCTCACCCGATGGTCGGACGCGTAGGATCTGAAGCGGCGTGCCGCGTGATGGGTAATACAAGCTTCCGTCCGGCCCGATTGCGATTGGCACATCGCTCGAGAGCAGCAACCGCGAGCTGTCGTTCAAGCGAACGATGTCCCCTGTCGCTCCTCGCGGCAAAGTCACCGCGCCGAGCGCATTGTTTTCATCGAGAGCCAGCCAATGGAAGCCCGGACCTGCGAGATGGGCGAGTGCGCCGCGCCGGTCCGTCTTCCACACACCTGAGACCATGTCCACGAAGTAGACGTTCCCATCCCGATCGATCACGATGCCGGTGCCCGGGTGCGCGGCGAGAGTCGCCGGCATCGAACAAAGCAGTGCCGCGATGGCAGCAAAAGAAGTGCGTCGCATCAGTTCGTCCTCAACGCGGCAACGGGGTCTCCTCGCGCGGCGCGAATCGCCGGGATCGCGCTCGCCAGCAGCGCCGCGCCGGCAAGCGTCGCCGCGGCGACGACGAGGACGACTGGGTCCGGCGTTCCGAGACCGGATACCGACGCGGCGAGGGCTCGGCCGAGAAGGACCGCGGCGCCAGCGCCGGCCACGATGCCGAGTGTGGCGAGGCGAAGCTCATCGCCGGTGACGAGGCCCAAGACGTCGTGCGGCGTCGCGCCGACCGCCACGCGAATGGCGATCTCGCGGCGGCGCTGCGTCACCGAGTAGGCGACGAGTCCGTAAATACCGATGCACGAGAGCAAGAGACCCACGGCGGCGAATCCGCCGAGGGTGCCGCGCATGAATCGGCGCGCCCCGAGTGAGGCATCGATGAGATCGTTCATCGTCGACACTCGGCCGAGGGCAATCTCCCGATCGAGGGCGCGAACGGTCGCTGCGAACTTCGTGGCGATGCGCGACGGATCGTCGCGCGTCCGTACCACGACGGTCATCGCATTCACCGGCACTTGCGCGTGAGCGACGTACATCTCGGGCTCCGGGCGTGCATCGTGACCGAAGTATTTCATGTCGGCGACGACGCCGACGATCTCGACGGGCGTCGTGTCGCCTCTGATGCGAATCGTCTGTCCAACGGCGTTGCGACCGGCCCAGAACCGCTCGGCCATGGTGCGATTGATGACGACGACTCGCCGCCCTTCGGCGCTGTCCGACCAGCTGATGTCGCGGCCGGACAGTACTCGACTCCCCATCGTGCTAAAGTAGCCCGGCGCCGACACCCGGAAGTTCGCCCGCTGCGGCTCGGACTGATTCGACAACCGGAATGAATACACGCGGTTGTCCAAGCCGAAGGGCAGCATGAAGACGGCGCTCGCGGCATCGACGCCGGGGATCTGCTTCGCGTTGGCGATCAGCTGCGCGTAAAAGCGGTCGGACGAGCCGGAGCCCGCCGGGTATCGCGCACCTGGAAGCCGGATCTCTGCCGTGAATAAACGCGTCGGCGTGAATCCGAGATCGACGCTTGCCAGCGCGGCCAATTCGCGAACCATGAGTCCCGCACCGGCAAGCAACACCATCGTGAACGCCATTTCCGCCGCAACAAGGAGGCGACGGGTGCGCCGCTGCCCCGAATCGCTCGACGCCTGTTGTCCGCCGCGCCTCAGATGCGATTGCAACACGCCTTCGCCGCACCGAGTCGCCTGCAGCAGTCCGAACACGACGGTGGTGATCAGCGCGAGGCCGACGGCGAAGGCTGCGACGCGAACGTCGACGCCGAGCGATCCGGCGGACGGGACGATCGGCACGGGGCTGAATCTCACGAGTGACTGCGTCGACCAGACCGCTATGAGAGTTCCCAGAACAGCGGCCGCGCTCGAAAGCAGGAAGCTCTCCGTGAGCACCTGCTGCACCAGCCGGAGCCGACTCGCGCCCAGCGCCCGTCGCAACGCCATCTCGCCTTCACCGGCAGCCGCGCGCGCCAGAAACAGACCGCCGACGTTCGAGCAGGCAATGATCAGGACGAACGCGACCGCTCCGAACACCAGCCAGAGTGTCGAGCGCACATTGCCGACGAGTTCCTCGGTCAGTGAAATGAGGTTGACGCCAAGGTCGGCGTTCGTCGCCGGGTATTGCCGCTCGAGCCGCGCGGCGATGGCGCTCATCTCGGTCCGCGCGGCCGACAAGCTGACACCGGGCCGCAGGCGCGCGACCGCCAGCAGATAATGCGCGTTTCGCGTCGTTATCGACGACGGCGACAACGTGAGTGGCGTCCACAACGCGGCCTCGCGCGGAAAGCCTTCGCCACGCGGCACGACGCCGATTACTCGGTACGAGACGGCATCGAGCGTGACGGTACGGTCGATGATCTTCGCGTCCGCTCCAAAACGCCGGCGCCAAAGTGATTCACCGATGACGACGACACGCTCCGCGTCCGGCGTCGCTTCGTCGGCGCGGATAAATCGCCCGATGAGGGGCCGCACTCCGAGGAGCGGAAACAGTGATGGGCTGATCCCTGACGTGACGACCTGCTCGGGATCGTTTCCGCCGCCCAGCGTCGCGACGGACCGGTTGTACCAAGCGAAGCCGGCAAATGAACGGCTCTCGCTCTGCCAATCGAACAGATTGGCCGGGGCGATGTCTTCGTGATCCGCGCCCGGCTGCGCGCTACGTCGGCTGTGCTCCCACACCGTCACGAGCTGTTCCGGACGATCGTAGGGCAGTGGTCGAAGCAGCACGGCGTTCAGCACGGTGAAGACGGTCGTCGAAGCGCCGATGCCGAGCGCCAGCGTGGCGACGACAGTTACGCCGAAAACCGGACGCGCCAAGAGCCGTCGCACGGCGAAGCGCGCGTCCTGAACGAAGCCGTCGATGAACGAGAACCCGCCGACGTCTCGAACGTCTTCCTTCGTCGCCGGGATCGCGCCGAACCTCGCCCGCGCGAGGCGCAGCGATTCGGCGGGCGTCATGCCGAGCCGTTCGTACTGTGCGGCTTGCTGCTCGATGTGGAACGCGATCTCGTCGTCGAGGATCGCGTCGCGCCGCCGTCGCGTGACGAGCATTCGAAGGTCGTAGATCAGCCGCCGCAATCGCATCACGCCCTCCCGTTCTAGCCCATACTCAGGATCAACCCGACCGCGCCCGTGAACCGATTCCAGTTCTCGACTTGCCGAGCCAAGAGACGCCGTCCAGTGGGCGTGAGATGATAGACGTTCACCCGCCGGTTGTTCGCGGCCAACCCCGGTTTTCCGACGATCGCACCGTCTCGCTCGAGTCGCTGCAGCGCGGGATAAAGGGATCCCTGGTTCACGGACAGCGCCTCGCGCGAGTTCTGCTGAATGCGCTGCGCGATCCCCCACCCGTGTTCCGGCGCCAGAGCAAGTGTCTTGAGGATCAACAGCTCGAGCGTGCCTTGCAGGAGGTCGGTTCGGTCGTCGGCCATGGCGCTCGTCTCGAAATGTCGCTCGTCTACAATTGAAGTGTCGGCCACCTACAATTCTACGGTGGCCAGTCGGGATGTCAAGCCTGGCGCGTCCAGCGCGGCGGCGGGACAGGACGGCCTCGGCTGTCTAGTATGGACGCATGGTATCCTTCCGCCCGTCGCACCGAGTCGTCGCCGTGCTCCTCGCCGGAGCGCTCGTCGCCGCACCGCTCGCCGCGCAAGTCTCCGCCGGCGGCCCGTATCCGCCGCCTCGCGGGCCGCACCAGGTGGCTATTGAGAGATCTCTCATGGTCCCGATGCGCGACGGCGTCAGGCTCGCCACCGACATCTATCGCCCCGCCGAACTTACCGGGCCACTGCCCGCGATCCTCATGCGCACGCCGTACAACAAACAGGGCAACGCGCTCGCCGGGAATGTCTTTGCCTCGAACGGCTACGTCGTCGTCGTACAGGACGTCCGCGGCAAGTTCGGCTCCGAGGGCGAGTACCGCATCTACAACGGCGACATGACCGACTGGTCCGACGCCTTCGATTGGATCGGGCATCAGCCCTGGAGCAAGCAACGCATCGGCAGCTTCGGCTGCTCGTACCTCGGCGAGCAGCAAATCATCGCCGCGCAGCAGCGGCATCCGCTCCACATCGCCGCGATCCCGCAGGCCGCGGGCGGAAATCTGGGCCGAGTCGGACGGCATCGCACGTTCTGGGGGTCCGTCGAAGGCGGCGCGAACGCGGTGTCGATCAACTTTGGATGGATGCCGGTCTGGGCCTCAACCGACAAGGGCGTGCGCGCGCGGCCGGCGGTCAACATCGGAACATTTTTGCTTACGCTGCCGACTATAGTGAAAACCGCACAGCTGCTCGACGGGGCTGTCAGGGCGATGCGCCGACTTGTAGCGAGACCAAACGCCAGCCTACCGGTCCGCCGCGGACGTATGTGGCGGTGTAGCAGCGGCGCGTTTGTGGGGCGTTGGGGCCGTCGGCCCACTCCAGTCGTCCCGTGACGACAACTGCCGGGGCGAAGTCGTGGACCTGGACGTCGGCCGATCGAAAATAGACCGGCCCCGGTGAACTCGGCGTGCCGGCGACGTCGCGCAACTCGACTTCTCGCGTTTTCCTGCTGCCGTTCGTCGACGTCATCACGAACGCGCTGTCCATGAGCTTTCGAGCGAACGTAGTGTCGTGGATTTGATAGGCGTGGGCCCAGGTGCTGTCGAGCCGACGAACCGACTCGACGGCACTCGTTTGCGCCTGAGTAGTCGCGAGCGTGACAGGAAAACTCAACCTGGCGCCGAACGGAGCTTCCGCAGTGGGATAACTGGTGGCGAGGCCAATGAGCTGCGGGCCTCGGCGGTACAGCTCGATGTAGACGTCGTAGGGGCCGGGGCCGATGTCTTCGGGAGTCGCGAGATCGCCGGTGAGGCGTCCGGAGACGTAGGCGATACCATTCGAGAGAGTGCTGAACCGAAGGGATCTGAGCGCGGTATCGGGCCCAGTTCCAAGCTGTGCCCGCGCGCGGCCGGACGCGTCGACGACGAGGTTGATTGCGATTGGGCCGTGAGGGGTGACGACGCTGCCTTGCCAAGCGCCGACGAGCGATGGAGGTGCGTTCGGGGTTGAAGCGACTTGCCGAGTGCGGGTGGCGGCGGCGCTGTCAGCGATGCGGCGGTTCCGATAGCCGGGCAACAACTCATCGAGCACGTCATCGATGATGGCGCCGACAGCCGTGGTCCCGGTGTTGGCGAGCAGGACGACCCCCACTTTCGAATCCGGGAAGAGCAGCACTGTCGCGTACGAGTCATCGGTGCCCCCTTGCGCCGACAGCGCGCGCGCGCCGTGGAGATCGGGATTGATCCACCATCCCAAACCGTAGACAGTCGATGGATTGTCGGCGGGTACGGTCTGCGTTTGCATCGCACGAATCGTTGTCGCGCGCGGCAAGTTCGGACTAGGTGGCAATTGCTCGAGGTGGAGCATGGCGAATCGAGCGAGGTCGTGGGCGCTCGCGTAGGCGATCGACGCGCCCGCCGCGGCTGATGTCCCCGTCAGGTGCGCTCCGCGCCGGTTGACGCGCGGCGCTGTGACGGTGAGACGTGTCGAATCGACGTCGAGGGATGCGTCGGACATTCGGAGCGGAGCAAAGACGAGCTGACGCAGTGCGGACCCAAGGGGCTGGCGCGATACTTCTGAGACAATTTCTCCGAGCACGCCGAAGCCGAGGTTGGTGTAGTCGAAATGCTCGCCCGGGGGAAACATGAGCAGACCATAGCGGGCGATGACGGTGTCCGTCGTTGGTACGCGACATCCAGGTTGATCGGCAAAGCACGACCAGCTGAACGTCGAGAGGCCGCTGGTGTGCGTGAGGAGGTGGCGCACGGTCACGCTCGACGCAGCCCACGGGCCCGGGCTTTTGAGGTGGCGGCCCGGACGCAGATAATCGTTCGCGGGATGATCGATGTTCAAAGCTCCGCGGTCGGCAAGCGTCATGATCGCGGTGGCAGTGATGGTCTTGGTAACGGAGGCGAGATAGTAGGGGGTGTGCGGCGTGGTGAGAACGGTGTGCCGCGCGTCCGTCCAACCGAACCCCTCTTCCCAGAGGATGGCGGCGTTCTTGACAACGGCGATGGCCAGCGAAGGAATGGAGTCGCGGGCCATGACGGCTTTGATTGTCGCCCGAACGCGATCGAAGTCGGGAGCGGCTGGGACTCGCCTTACGTCGTGTGCCGGTGCGAACGCACCAGCCAGTTGCAGCACGATCGTTCCGACGATACTGAAGTGCATATCAGTTCCCGTGAAAGCCGACGACTGAAGTCTGAGTTGCGCACGAACCCAATATAGCCAGTATGGCTATAGTCAGCGATGCGTGCGGGAAGCCGCGGAGCAGGCTCAGGCTGACGTCTCGATAGTCCGGACTAGAAGTGTCTGTTGGCCGGACGGTCCCAACCCTTTGGCTGATTCTGCGATCTAACCAAGGGCTGTCGACATTGGCGGGTTCGACCGGATGGGTGTAACCAGGTCGGGGCTCGTTGCGTAAGGATGACGCGTGATTATTGGACCCCGGAGACTTGAATGTCGTTTCTCAAGCGGCTCTTCTCATCGAATACTCCAGCGAACACGCAGCGCGTACGTGTCTGCGTGGAATGCGGCATGCCCGTGGCCGAGCACAAGGAATGGTGCTCCATCCTCCGCGGGCAGCAAGAGCTGGATCGACGCAACGCTGAGCGTCAATAAGCGTTCATAGGCGCAACCGTCAGTCCCCGTTGGCGGCCGATCGCCTCGGCTCAAGCATCGGCCCGGTGAGAGATCACCCTTTCGGAGGTGTGACCGCGGCGGGATGTCGAGAAGATTGCGCGACGACTTACTGTCGCACGGTCGCTACACCGGGGATCGCACGATGAGTGAACGACGACGCGGAGAACGACAGACGAGTATGGTCCGAGGAGACCAACGCATTACGCGCGGTAGTGGGAACGTCTTCCAAGACCTGGGCCTTCCGGATTCCGCCGAGTTGGCGGCGAAGGCCGATCTCGCGCGCGTGATTCGGCAATTGGTCGAGGCCCGAGGTTTGTCGCAACGCGCCGCGGCGCCGTTGCTCGGCGTCGCCCAATCCGACCTGTCAAACCTGTATCGCAGCCACCTCGACGGCTTTTCGATCGAGCGTCTGTCGCGAATGCTGAATGCTCTCGGACAGGATGTGCGAATAGTCGTTCGTCCGGCGCCGCGATCCCGCCGGGCCGGAGACATCAGGGCCGACGTCAAGCATCCGGCGCGGAAGTCAGCATAACTTCTTGGCGTCTCTCTTCAAGAAAGCGAGTCCGATGTGGCGATGTACACCTTCCCGCCGCCTGGACACCGCACGTCCGGATTCATGTTCGCGAACAGTCCTTCTTTGTTGTCCGTCCACGCCCACACGTGGAGATACCAATAGTTGAAATTATTCTCATGGTGCAGCTTCTGCCCCATGAGGACCGGAGGTGCCGAATCGCGCGACCAAAAGCGATACGGGACGATGAACTCCACGCCGTTCAACCGGTAGCTGCTGTCCGGCATCCGTTCGTAGAGCAGGAATTCAGGTTTCGTCGGATCCAGCGTCCCGTCGACGTACGCGCGATTGAGGTGATGGTATCCCATCGCGCCGTGGTGTTCGTCGACGATGCAGTCGGCAACCGTGCGGGGGTATCCGGCGGCAACCGCCGCCTCCAGGTTCTTGTACGGTGCGGTCGCCGCGCGCAGCTCGCGCAGCCCCTCGGCGACGGCCGGCGCATCCGCGCGCGCGGACCCCATGGATTGCACGGGGCCGGGCGCCTGGTGTGCGCACGCGGTCAGCAGCGCTGCCGCGCCAATCACTCGACAGACATCTCGTAACATGGTTAGCAATCGATACCTCGGCGTGAGAGTGCCGACCGGTTCGGATCGGCAAAGGTTCCGATTGAAGGAACTTGAACTTCCGGTTCACGTCCACGGTAGGGGCGACCCCGCCAATCTCACGCCGCCGCGGACAAGCGCTTGCCAAGTTGTACCAAGCGCCTTTTTCAAGCGCCGTTAATAAGCGCGGGTTTATGCCGTTCCATTACTTGGCACCCCCCTTGCTGCACCCCGTCACGTGCGCCGTACCAATTCCCTTGAAGTCCAGGATACGATGAGAGCCATAAGAAGCCTCGTGATCGATTGGTGCGTGGCATCGATGATCGTCAGCGCGGCCGCGACGGTGGGAGCCTCCCCACTGCGGGCCCAGGACGACCAGCTGGAGGCCCGCGCCAAGCGCGCGGGTGAAGTGCTGTCAGAACTCACGTCGCTGCCTGATCGCTCGCCCCCCGTGACGCTACTGAAGGAGGCCGTGTGTGTGGCCGTCGTTCCCGGCGTTGTGCAGGCGGGTTTCGGCGTCGGCGCGAAAGCCGGGTTCGGTCTGGTAAGCTGTCGCACCGGCATCGGCTGGAGCTGGCCCTCGTTCGTCGGACTAAAGGGCGGCAGCTTCGGCCTGCAGATCGGTGCGCAGTCGGTGGACATCGTGCTCATCTTCGTCAACCAGAACGCGCCGCAAATGCTCGCCAGGTCAACGTTCGACATCGGCGGCGAAGCCTCGGTGGCGGCCGGTCCGTTAGGCAGGGATGTGGGTGCGTCGACCGACTACCGTGCCCAGGCCGAGATCTACTCGTACTCCAAGAGCAAGGGCCTCTTCGCGGGCATCAAGATCGCCGGCACCAAGTGGGAGGTCGACTACTCGGCGAACAAGAAGGCGTACGCATCGGCCGATTCGCTCCAGGGCGGCACACACGAGAGCGTCGCCAAACAGCTGCGGACGAATGGGAGCGGGGCGCCTGCCATCGTCCAGCCGTTCCTCGAGAGTCTCCTCAAACACGTGCCGAACGCTGACAAGTAGGGTATAAACGGCGCTTTTAGAGAGCGCTTGAACAAGGCTTTGTCACAAGACGGCAATCCGAGTCGCCGAGTCGCCAATCGACGACCTGTCTTTCTCTGCGATCAGGCCGCGCCGGCCAGGATCGGCCCGGCCGGCACGAGCTGCTTCCGCTGCGCGTCCACGCGGACATTGAGTCCCTCGAGCGAACGCGCGCCCAGCAAGACCATGTCGCCAGGCTCCGCGAAGACCACATAGTCCGGCGCCTTGGCGCCGGCCGCGTGCACGATGCCGATTCCGACCGGCCGCTCGAGCTGGCGTCCGTCGGCCACGATGAATCGTTGAACGTGCTCTGGCCGGATTCCCAGCTCGCCCAGCAGCTCGGCAGGAACCCAGGTGAACTCGCTGCCCGTGTCGACGAGCGCCGAGTCGACAGTGCGCATCTCGCCACGACGTTCGGCGCTCTCGATCATGATCGTCACACGAAACGTTCCCATGTCGGTCATGATGGGCCACCGCGCGGTGAAGTCTGTCATCATAACCTGACCAGCCGGTGCCTCGCGGTGCAAGCCGAGCCGCCGAGCCGCCGAGTCGCCGAGCCTCAATCCTGCCGAATCACCGCGACCGGATCGAGACGCATCGCGCGCCGCGCAGGCAGCCACGATGCGGCGAGTGTCGCCGCGCCGAGCACCGCGGGAACAGCGAGCAGCGTCGGCACATCGAACGGCGTCACGCCGAAGAGGAGCTTGGACAAGAGTTGGCCGAGGGCCATCGACATTGCGACGCCCACGCCTAAGCCGATCGCCGCAAACTTCCCGCCCTGGCCGAGGATCATGCGCCGAATGCGTCCAGGCTCGGCGCCGAGCGCCATGCGCACACCGAGCTCGCGCTGACGCTGGCTCACCGCGTACGCCATCACACCGTACACTCCGAGCGCGGCCAGCAGGAGAGCCGCCGTGGCGAAGATTCCCACGAGCGTCGCATAGAGTCGCGGCAGCGCCACGGCGTCGCCGATCGACGTTTCGATTGGAGCGAGCGTCGACACCGGAATGAGTGGATCGACCTCTCGCAGCGACCGCGCGAAGGTCTGGGAGGCGGAGGTCAGGTCGCGTGCGGGCTCGATCACGATCGCCACGCCACGCGAGGGACGCTGCGCGATTGGGACGAACAGCTCGGGCTTGTACGGCTGGTTTGGTCCGTCGTGCCGCCCCGACGCGACGACGCCGACGATCGTTATTGGCGGCACGTTGGGCGCATTGCCGCGAGAGAGCATGCGGCCGATCGGATCCTTGCCCGGAAAGTACCGCTCGGCCGCGTAGTGGTTGATGATGCCGACGAGAGGGACACCGGCCCGATCGTCGGCCGTGAACTGTCGGCCCGCAACGAGCCGCATGCGCATCTGCTTCAGATAGCCGGCTGTGACTGATCGAATCCACAGAGAGGGCGGCAACTGTGGATTTGCCGGCTCGCCAATGGGCACCGCGCTGATGTCCTGATCGCCGTTGCCCGCCAGGACCGGTAGATCGGTCGCTTCCGCCGACCTGATCGTCGCCTGTGCGCGCAGGCGAGTCAGCAAGTCTTCGATGGCGGTGATCGCCGCCGGCGGCGTCGGGTAGCGCGCCCCGGGGAACGTCACGCCGGTGATGGCAACGCCCTCGGCGCGATACCCGAGATCCACCTTCTGCATCATCACGAAGCTTCGCAGCAGAAGTCCCGCGCCGACGAGCAGCATCACCGCCATCGCAAGCTGCGTCACGACGAGCGCGCCACGGGTCGTCACAGCCGCGCGACTCGCGCCTTCGCGACCGCCGCGCACGGAATTGATCAGGGCCGTCCGAACCGCTTGCAGCGCCGGAAAGATTCCGAAGAGCGCCGCCGACAGGAAGGTGATCGCGACGGTGAATAGCAGCACGCTCGAGTCGATGCCGATTTCCTGTACGCGGCGAACGTCTTCGGGCACCAGCGTCGCGAGGAGTCGGCTCCCGACTATGCCCATCAGTAAGCCTATGAAGCCTCCAAGGAAGGCGAGCAGCGCGCTCTCGGTAAGCAGTTGGCGAACGAGTCGTCCACGTCCCGCGCCAAGCGCGGCGCGAACACCGATCTCCCGAGCACGAGTCGCCGCGCGGACGAGGAGCAGGTTGGCGAGGTTGATGCAACCGATCAGCAGGACGAGTCCCACCGCGACGGTGAGCGTGACTATAGCGGGACGCGACGACCCGGTGAGCTGCTCGTGTAGCGGTATCAGCCACGAGCCGACCTTGGCATTCGTTTGCGGAAAGGCTGTGGCGAGACGGGCATCAATCAATGCGAGATCCGCCTGCGCGCTGGCGAGCGAGACGCCGGGTTTGAGACGACCGATCGCGCGGACCGTGATGCAGCCACGGCCGCAGGTACTGTTCGACGGACGACGAATGGGACGGAAGACGTCGGGCGTGAACGCGGACACGGGCGCGCGGAAGTCGGGCGGAAGAATGCCGACGACCGTCCACGGATTACCGCTCAGCGTGACCACCTTGCCGATGACCGCGCGATCGGATCCGAACCGGCGCGTCCAGAATGCGTGGCTGAGCACGACGACCGGCGGCGCCGCCGCATCGTCGTCGGACGGTGAGAACAAGCGACCAACCGCCGGTGACGTACCGAGGAGCGAGAAGTAGTTGCCGGAGACCATCAATCCGCGGAGCGATTCCGGATCTCCGGTCCCGGTGATGTCCGGGCCCCAGCCGTAATAGGCGGCCATGCTGGAGAACGTGCTGTTTCCATCGCGCAGATCTATGAAGTCGGGCGGTGTGAGCCATTCCGGCTCGGCCCGTCCGAGCGCGCGATGATCGCTCCAGATCTGCACGAGCTGCGCGGGGCTCGCGTATGGCAGAGGGCGCAGCAAGACCGAGCGCAACACGCTAAAGATGGCGGTGTTGGCGCCGATGCCCACGGCCAACGTGAGCACGGCGACGATCGCGAACGCCGGCGACCGACGCAGCATTCGGAATCCGACGCGCAGATCCTGGCGCAGCTCCTCCATCCACTCGGCCGAGCGCTGTCGTTTGAGCGTGCGGTCGTGGAGCTCCCGCACCTCGGACTCGATCTCGAGCTGGTCACCGAAGGCCTCTCGCGCGGCGTCACGCGCCGCCTGCGGCGACATGCCCATTGCCTCGAACTCCTTTGCCCGGAGGTCGATGTGGAGCGCGATCTCTCGCTCGACGTCCTGTTTGCTCTTCTTGGCCGAGTCGATCCGGAAGGAACGGCGCATGTCAGTCTCCTGATTTGGATGCGGCGAGCGCCAGCGTCATGATGCGCGAGTAGTCGCGCCAGCGAGCCAGCTCGGTGGCGAGCTGCTTTCGTCCGACGGGAGTGAGCCGATAGAACTTCGCCTCGCGATTGGTCTCGGTCATGCCCCACTCACCGGCGAGAAACCCCTTCCCTTCGAGCCGGTGGAGCGACGGGTACAACGCGCCTTCGCGGACGTTCAGTCCTTCTTTCGTCGACGTGCGAATCCAGTGCGCGATGGCGTAGCCGTGCAGCGGGCCCCAGCTCACGGCCTTGAGGACGATCAGGTCGAGCGATCCGGTAAAGAGATCCGAGCCGGCCACGTGCACGCTCCGTCGAGTGTGCCGTATACATAAGCCACGGAGGGGTAGCCGACAAGGGGGTGGACGATCGCGCGACGTCGACCCTGAGCCCAGCCGAGAGCCGTCAGCCGCGAGCTCTCAGCGGTGAGCGTTGAAAGGGTGGGCGCTGCGTCGAAATGGTGGGGTCGGCGAAGGTTGAGCCGTGTAGCGACCAACAAGGAGTTCGCGCGCTACCTCGATATCTCCATCAAGTCAGCGAATGAAACGGAACATCACCTACTCTCGGCCCGTGACCATGCGCTCATCTCACCCGACGATTGGGCTCATCACACGAAGGAAACCATTGAGGTGCGGAAGATGATTTTCGGCTATCGTAGCAAGGTTCTCGAAGACAGTCCCGATTAGGCGCAACGCTCATCGCTGAACGCTCGCGGCTCGAGGCTCTCGGCTGGGCTCATGTTCGACGCCGCGATACCCGAGTTCAATCGCCGTCGCGTCTCTCTTCAAGAAAGCGAGTCCGGTGTGGCGATGTACACCTTCCCGCCGCCTGGACACCGCACGTCCGGATTCATGTTCGCGAACAGTCCGTCTTTGTTGTCCGTCCATGCCCACACGTGGAGATACCAATAGTTGAAATTGTTCTCATGGTGCAGCTTCTGCCCCATGAGGACCGGAGGCGTCGAATCGCGCGACCAAAAGCGATACGGGACGATGAACTCCACGCCGTTCAACCGGTAGCTGCTGTCCGGCATCCGTTCGTAGAGCAGGAATTCGGGTTTCGTCGGATCCAGCGTCCCGTCGACGTACGCGCGATTGAGGTGATGGTATCCCATCGCCCCGTGGTGTTCATCGACGATGCAGTCGGCAACCGTGCGCGGGTAGCCGGCGGCGACCGCCGCGTCGAGGTTCTTGTACGGTGCGGTCGTCGCGCGCAGCGCGCGCAGCCCCTCAGCGACGGCCGGCGCGTCCGCGAGCGCGGACCCCATGGGCCGCACGGGCGGGGGGCCAGGCGCCTGGTGTGTGCACGCGGTCAGCAGCGCTGCCGCGCCAATCACTCGAGAGACATCGCGTAACATGGTTCGCAATCGATACCTCGGCGTGAGAGTGCCCATCTGTTCGGATCGGCAAAGGTCCCGATTGAAGGAACTTGAACTTCCGGCTCACGCCCACGGTAGGGGCACCCGGTTCGCGCAACACGGCTCATCCCCTGTTTCGTGCGCTTCGTCCCCGGGCATCTCGCCGCGACGTTCGGCGCTCTCGATCATGATCGTCGTACGAAACATTCCCATGTCGGTCATGATGGGCCGCCGCGCGTTGAGGTCTGTCATCCTAACCCGACTGACCGGTGCACCTTGGTGCAAGCGTCGTGGCGCTGGACGCCTTCCGCGCCGCGGCGTAGCTTCGAGCGCGGTCGAGCTCCCGCCCTTTCCGGTCTTTCCCCCGGCCCCCGTCCGACGAATGGACCTGCGCGCCCAACTGCAAGCCACGCTCGGCTCCGCCTACACCCTCGAGCAGGAGCTCGGCGGCGGCGGCATGTCCCGCGTCTTCGTCGCCGACGAGACCCGCCTCAGTCGCAAAGTCGTCGTCAAGCTCCTCTCCCCGGAGCTCGCCCAAGGCATCAGCGCCGAACGGTTCGAACGCGAGATCAAGCTCGCCGCGTCGCTCCAGCAGGCCAACATCGTCCCGGTCCTCAACGCCGGCGACAGCGGCGGGCTTCCTTTCTATACAATGCCGTTCGTCGAGGGCGAGAGCTTACGCGCTCGACTAAGAACCTCCGGCGCCCTCCCGATAGCACAATCAGTCAGCGTGCTCCGCGACGTCGCCCGCGCGCTGGCCTACGCCCACGACCGCGGCATCGTCCATCGCGACATCAAGCCGGATAACGTGCTCTTGTCCGGTGGTGCGGCAGTCGTCACTGATTTTGGAATCGCCAAGGCGATCTCCGCCGCCCGTGCGCCCGCCGACGGCGCGACGCTCACACAGCTCGGCACGTCGATCGGCACGCCGGCCTATATCTCCCCCGAGCAGGCCGCCGGCGATCCGACAGTCGACCATCGCGCCGATCTCTACTCGTTCGGTTGCATGGCCTACGAGCTCCTCACCGGCCAACCACCGTTCGCCGGGCGCACGCCGCAGCGCATGATGGCGGCGCACATGAGCGAGAAGCCGCAGCCCGTCAGCGAGCTGCGGCCGGAGGTTCCTCCGGCATTGGCCGCACTCATCATGCGCTGCCTGGAGAAAGAGGCGTCGGCGCGGCCGCAATCAGCCGGCGAAGTGTTGGCGGCTCTCGAGTCAGCGACGACGAGCGACGCCGGTCGTGCCGCCATGCCGGCGATCCTCCTCGGCGGGCGCGGCATGTTCCAGAAGGCGCTCGCTGTGTACGCCGCGGCGTTCATCGCCGTCGCCGTGGTCGCCAAGGCGTCGATCGCCGTCGTTGGGCTTCCCGACTGGGTGTTCCCGGGCGCGTTGATCGTCATGGCCCTCGGCCTGCCGATGATCCTGTTCACGGCCTACACGCAGCACGTAGCGCGTCGAGCGTTGACGACGTCGCCGACGTACACGCCGGGCGGTTCTCCGGTGATGGCACACGGCACGATGGCGACGATGGCGATGAAGGCGAGTCCGCATCTCTCGTGGCGACGCACGACGATGGGCGGGATCTACGCGGTCGGCGGCTTCATCGCGCTGATCGGTGTGTTCATGGCGCTGCGCGCATTCGGCATCGGTCCCGCGGGATCGCTGCTCGCCGCGGGACGATTGTCGAATAAGGATGTGCTCATCGTCTCGGACTTCCGCGTGAAGGGCGCCGACTCATCGCTTGGGCCCGTAGTGAGCGAGGCGGTGCGGACGCAGCTCGGACAATCGGGTGTGGTCTCCGTCTTGAACCCGGCCACCGTCGCCGCGGCGCTCCGGCGCATGCAGAAGCCCCCGACGAGCCAGCTCGACCTCGCCCTCGCCCGTGAAGTGGGCCAGCGCGAAGGAGCAAAAGCCATCGTCGACGGCGATCTCACTCCGCTCGGCGCCGGGTTCATCCTCTCGATGCGGCTCGTCACAGTAGACTCGCAGGCGGAGCTGGCGAGTTTCCACGAGACCGCCAATGGCCCGAAGGACCTCCTGACGACGCTCGACAAGCTCGTGCGCTCGCTGCGCGGCAAGATGGGCGAGTCGCTCAAGCAGGTGCACTCCGATCCGCCGCTCGAGCAGGTGACCACCCCGTCGCTCGAAGCACTTCGCCGTTTCGCCGAGGGACGCCGAGCCAACAACGTCGAGGGCAACTTCGCCAAAAGTGTCAAGTTGCTCGAGGATGCAGTGGCGCTCGACACGACCTTCGCCAGCGCCTATCGCAGCCTCGGGATCGGCTACGCCAATCTGAATTACCCACGCGAGAAACTCGATTCGGCGTTCGCGCGGGCCTACCGCTACCGCGACCGACTGACCGAGAAAGAACGTCTTCTTGCGACGGCAGCCTTCTTCGGCGGACCGCTTCGCGACCGGGCGCGAGAGATCGCGGCGTTCGACGAGTATATGGCGCGGTACCCGGACGACTACACGGCGCCCAACAACAGCGGTCTCCGATTCATGACGCGCCGCCAGTTCGCGCGCGCCGACTCACTGTTTCGTCGGAGCATCGCGATCGACTCGAACGTCGTGCTGGCCTACGGCAATTTGCTGCGAGCCCTGGTCTCCGAGGGGAAGCTGGATGAGGCGGACAAGATCAACGCCGACATGCATCGCCGTTTCCCCAACAGTCCAGCGACGATAAACGCCGAGACGCCCATTCTCTATGCTCGCGGCATGGTGGACTCGTTGGCGGCAACCCTGCGGGGCACCGTGGCAACGACGTCGAACGCACAGACGAAAGCCAATTCCCTGAACTTGCTCGCCGGGCTCGCCCTGACGGCGGGCCGGCTCGCCGAGTCGCAGCGCCTCCGGTTCGAGTCGTCGGCGGCCAATCGCGCGCGAGGCGCGGCAATATCGCCGTTGATCGATGCCGTGGACCTGGCGTGGGTCGACGCTTGGTTCCGTGCGCAACCCGAGCGCGCCGTACAGCGCCTCGACTCGGCGTTGGCCGCCACTCCACTCAAGATGCTCGCCGTCGACACACGAGGCGACTTCCGCATCGCCGGCGTCTACGCGATCGCCGGCCGCCCGGACAGGGCGCGCGCCGTCATCGCGGGCTTCGACGCCGACATTCGAGACACGACGGTGCGCCGCTCCTTCGAGCCGGCACGCCACGGCGCGCTCGCCGAGATCGCGATCGCCGAGCATCGCGCGCGCGACGCCATCAACGAAGTCCGCCTCTCCGACCAGCTCCCCGACGGTCCGGCCGACGCGTGCGGCACGTGCTTCTATGCGAATCTGGGACGCGCGTTTGACTTGGCCGAGATGCCGGATTCCGCGATTGCCACCTTCGAGCGCTCTCTTTCCACACCGTTCTGGAACCGCTACCAACTCCGCGGCGACCCGACAAATCTCGCCGGCACGTACAAGCGGCTCGGCGAGTTGTACGAGGCCAAGGGCGACAAGCAAAAAGCCGCGTCGTACTACACGAAGTTCGTGGACCTATGGAAGAGCGCAGATCCCGAGTTGCAGCCGAGGGTCGCGGAGGTACGACGCAAGCTCGCACGATTGGGCGACGCTGAATCTCGTCGCTGACCGCTCGCCTCGCGTTTTGGGCGCCGTGGCGGTCACGCTCCGAGACTCCGGTGGGGAGCGGCCGCGCCACACAACCGCCGAGCCGCCGAGCCGCCGAGCCGCCGAGCCGCCGAGCCGCCGAGTCAACGTGTGACGACGAACCGCCCGCCCGAGCTCCTACCCTGTAGCGCCGGATTGTACATCTCTTCCGCGTACGCCGGCGGCGCGACGAAGCTGCCGGCGAGCGTCGCACGCGCGACGTACGTCGCGGTATACGCGCCGGACCAGAGCACGCGCGCGAAATACGTCACGCGATCGTCATGAAGCTCACGATACTCCCACGGCGACCAGCTGCCTCCGCTCCAATCTCCGTATAGGTAAGTCTGCCAGAACGGGTTGTCGCCAACCTGTTCGTCGCCTGGCGCGGCTCGTTGACTTTCCGGCGTGGCGAACGCGGCGAGACTGCGAGAGGTGAGCAACGAGTTGTCGATTGGCTCGAGACCCGCCGGGAGCGGATCCTCGACGACGACGAACTGCCGGTCGGCCGGGACGGTCACGCGGAGTCGCACGCGGACGAGGTCTCCTTCCTTTACTTCCTTAATCGGCTTGCCGTCGTCGTAGCGCTCGTACCAACGCTCGACGACGATCCCGCGAATGTCGGGTTTGACGGGAGCCGCGAGCGGAACCTCCTCGACCTCGAGCGCGAAGTAGACGGGCCGAGCGCCGGCGCCCGCGTCGACGTGAAGACGGAGCACCGGTGCGCCGCCGGCGTTGCGCTCGAGCATGCCGTCGAGCGAGGCGGCGATCGTCGTGTCGACATCTTCGCGGGACGGATGCGCGACGAATCGACGTGATGCCGCGCGCGCGGTCACGACGCGATCGCTCGCCTGATCCTCGACGAAGCGCGCCAGCGCGAGGACGACGGGCCCATAGTCCTGCGTGCTCCACGCGTAGATGCTCTCGCCCTTGCCTTGCTGGAGCACCGTCTCCGTCAACGCGGCGAGGAGCGGATGATCCGGCCGCAGCGAGAGCGACGCGCTGAGCAACCGCGCCGCCGGCGCGATGCGCGACGGGAACTCTCGCTCGGCGTGCGACGTGTCGGGAAGATCGACGCGATGTCCCGCCGGAGTCACTGCCTGCCACGCGGCGTCGAGCAGCGACAACGCCGCCGCATGCATGTCAGCCCGCGGCGCGACCACCTCGGCGAGGTGCAGTCGGTCTTCCCACGTCATCCCCACAGCCACGCGGAGGAGCGCGCGCTCCGCACTCGTGTCGGGAGCGCCGGACCGGCGGAGGTAATCCACCGCGGACACGCGCCAGCCCAAAGCCAGACGGTTCTTGCGCTGGACGTAGCGGTTCATGCCCCCGGTATCAACGGGAGTGTCGGCGGTTCGTTTGAGGTAGCGAGCCGCACGCTCGAAGACATTGTCGTCAACGCGAACACCGAGATCGCGCGCGTCGAGCAGAAAAAGGCCGGCGTGAGCCGTGAGCCAGGGACTCGACCACCAGCCGCCGGGCCACAACGCGATCGAGCCATCGCTCAGCTGACGCTTGGCCACCTCGTCGGCCAGCTCCTGCAGCTTAGCGTGCGGATCACCGCCGAGCGCATCGGGACGTTCGCGCTTCGTCGCGTTCCACACGGCGATCATCGCGCGGCCACGGCTCGCGATCTGTTCGGTGCAATCGAATCGGTAGGCGATCAGCCACTTCACGCCGGCCAGCATCGCCGACAGATGTGAGGTGCCGATGCGAAGGCGCATGCGCGAGCGATGCGGATCGATGTCTTTCGGCAGCTCGAGCACGAGGTCCTGCGCGTCGCGCGTCGCGCCGAGCACGGCGTGCGTCCTCGGGTGATAGTCGGGACGCACCGGCAGCCAGGTTTTCGTCGCGTCGGCGGCCGCACCGTCTGTGGCGCCGAGGGTCACCGAGACGCTGTCGCCGATCGCATCGCGTCGAGGCGCGGTGAAGACGAAGCGCGCCTCGGCCGCGGATGCGGCGGTGAGTGAGATGCTGACGCGCGGTGCGCCGGCCAGGGTGAGTCCCGTCGCGTCGGCGTGCGCCGTGGCATCGCGCGCGCGTCCGTCGAGCGCCGTGACGGCCACCCCGGCGACGATCGAGTCCGATGGTCGGACGACTCGCGGCAACTCGGCGCGCGCGACGAGCGGACGGGTGACGAGAAT
>DATLPC010000193.1:0-16113 GCA_035535975.1 Gemmatimonadaceae bacterium
GTGATACTTCTCCGGGAGCGACGCGAAGTAGCGCGAAACGGGCGCCCACAGCGAGTCCGACCGATAGTTATAGCGTCGATTCATCGCCGCGATGCTATCCGCCTGCATCGACGTGAGATGGAGCGAGTCCTGCTGCCGCAGGATCACCGACATCGGGTTGCTCACGCTATTGACGCCGACGCTTCTGAACAGCGTTTCGGGATACCGCGTTCCGGGCAGCGTACGGCCGATGCCGAGCTGCTGGGCGAGCGTCTGGCGTTCACGCATCGCGCCGAAGTCGAACTTCATCGACGTCGTGAGGACGACCGGTTGACGGAGAATGACGAGATCCGGCCGCGTGGCGCCGAAGCGCTGGTTGACCTCGTACTTGAAGCGGCCGGTCGTCGGATCAAACCCGCGTACGTAGAGGAGCGACGGATCGGGCGAGACGTTTTGTCCCCAGCCCTTGAGGTGGCCGGATCCGTTGACCGCGAGATCCGCCGCGCCGATCGGGTTGCTCAGTGAGAACTGCACGTTCGCGCGCTGCGGCATGCGGAACTTCGCGCGATCGAGCGTCATCGATAGCGACGCCGTCGAGCTCCACGGTCCGTGGCAGCTATTCCGCGACGCGATCTTACCGAGCTGACTCTCGAGGCATTCGCGCGTCGCCGCCGGCGCGCCGGCGAGGAGCTGCCGCATCCCGTCGGCGACGGCCGGATCGGCGGCGGTCGCCGAGTAGATGAAAGCGCGATCGTTGAAGTAGCCGTCGCCATTGATGTCTCCGGCGACAACCGGCGTGTAGGCACTCCCTGATCGGACGACTCCGTTCCAGTTGATGCGAACGGCGTTGAGCAGATTGTAACCGAGGTTGTAATTGAACGAGTGCGGTCCCTGCGCGGAACGGGCCCAGTACACGTCGACTGGATTCCCGGCGGTGCTGCTGAAGCCGGAGACCTGCTCGCGGCCGTACGAGTACGTGTACGCGGCGCTCCAGGTGAAGCGCACGGGCCCGCGCGGAATCGGCGATAGGCGAAGCGTGAGCTGCGCAGTTCGCGATTGCAGGTCGGAGCGGATCTCGGAGACCCGCGAGAAATCCTGCGTCACGCGCGCGTCGCGAGAGGCGATGCCGCCCGTGATCGGCTCGATGCTTGTCTGCTGGACATAGATCGGTCGCCCTTCGTCGGCCAGCGTGAAACGCGGCACCGGGCTGAAGTTCAGGTCGACCGATCGCTGCTGATTGAGATTGAGCGAGTAGGTGGCGTCCAGGCTCGCCATGTATCGCGCGTCGAGAACGCTTCCGTTCCACGACGTGTTGGCACGGACGGAGCGCTGCGGTCGCCAGTTCCGGGCGAAGACAGTGACGTTGGGCGCGGTGTTCGAGAAGAGCGTTCCACCGGTGCCGTCGGCGCATTCCGTCGGTACGGAGGCCGCATTCGTCGCGTAGGCGATCCAGTCGGGTGTCGGAACCGCGGGGCCGGTGCAGGTGATCTGTTGCGCCCCACCGGGAAGACCGGTGTTATCGAGCGCGGATGTGATTTGGCCCGAGCTCAGACCGTTGGCGTAAACGCCGATGCCCGCTCGCAGGACGGCCCGCGGCGCGCGCGCGGCGCCGGCGAACGCCGAGATCTCGGGATTGGAGCCCAGGGTCTGCGAGAATCCGATGCGCGGACTGATCGTGATCGGCGACGGCAGGCGGTCGTTGCGCAGACCGAAGACCCGGTCGATCTCCGGATTGAACGCCGGCGTCGCGGTGAAGTGTCCGCCCTCGACGCGAAGACTGTATTGAATCTGAAGATCGGGATTGCGACGGTACGAATCGGTGAGCGACATGGCGCCGCTCAACTGTCCCGTCGAGCGACGACGCGCCGTGAGCGTGCGCGTGAACGACGCCGGCAATCCCGATTCGAGATCGGCCAGCGAATTGAACGTGAAGGTGCCGAGCAGGTTCGCCGATTGATCCGACGCGGTGTTGCTGGCGTTGAGCTCCGTGCCAAGCTTGATGCGGTGACGGTTCGCGTTGTCGAACCAGGACAGCGTGTTCATGAAGGTCGTGTTGACCGAGCGCGAGCTCGAGCTCAGTCCCTGGTTGCCGCCAAAGGCGAGGTTCTGCACGCCGCTCGCTCCGTCGGCGAGAACGGAATTGACGCGAACGCGCCCCGACGGCAGCTGTAGATACGGATCGCCGTGATCGCGGGTCACGCCGAATCCGAGTTGCGACTCACTGAGCACCATCTTCACGTAGCCGCTGTGGCGCAGTTGGACATTGCCACCGTAGTTGACGCGATCGCCGCTCGCCGACTCGAGCTGCGTGGCGCCACCGCCGACGGGACTCTGCCGAGACCAGTTGCCCGTCATCGTCATGCTGATCGACTGTCCCGTCGAAGACGTCGGCGGCGAGAAATCGAAATTCCCCATCACCGAGCCGTTGTCGCTGTACCGCTGGCTGCGCAGTGGACCGGCCGCCGTCGGAACACCACGGAGGCGAAGGATGTCCATGAAGTGATTCACGGAATCCTGGGCGATGCCGTACGTCTGGAACCCCAGCGCGCTCGCGTTGAGTAGCGTCAGGTTGTCGCGCATCTGACGTCCGAGCTGGTACGAGACGTTATAGAACGACTTGTTGTACGAGATCGGCCCGGTAAGCAAGCCGCCGAGCGAAACACCGGTATACTCGGTGCCGACTGCCTGCGCCGCGCGGTCGGTCCACTCGAGCTGCGGCGTATTGAGCAGCAGGCTCATTCCGCGCGTGCGGAAGTTCGACCCCGAACCCGGCCGGATGTTGAAGTTTCCGCCGCTGAAGCCGCCGCGCGATCCGTCGTAGGGCGATGTCGACAAGGAACTCTGGATCTGCGCGTCGCGCGGCAGGTTGGCGCCGCCGGTTTGCATCCCGTTGAGCGTGACGCTGTTCTGGTCCGCGCCCAGTCCGAGCACGGAGAATCCGTCTTGTTGTCCGTCGAGACCCGGAATCAGCGTCACGCCGGGGAGCGACGCCGCCATCGCCGCGATATCGCCCTGTAGCTCGGGCGGGAGATTCGACGTCGCAATAGCGCGTTCGGTCCCGCTGACGTCCGGCGTCTGTTGGTTGCGGTTCACGCGTTGCTGGTTCGACGCCGTGCTGACGATGGTGTCCAGTTGTACGACGGACAGGCGCGCGTCGGCAATCAGCACGTCTTCGTCGGCAACGCGCTTGATCTCGAACTGCCGAAAGTTGTAGCCGATGAGCGCGTAACCCATGATGTAGTCGCCGGTCCCGTTCGGGAACGCGATCTGGAACGAGCCCTGGTTGTTCGTGCGGATCTCGCGGGTGACGTTGCCCGGAATCGACGTCGCGGTCACTCGAACACCGGGCAGCGGCAGGCCCTCGGTGTTCGTCACTCGGCCGCGAATGACATCGGTCCCTTGCGCCTGGATCGTTCGGGGGAGCGCGATGCCGATCGCGACGGCGAGCGCGAGACGCGCAAAGCCGGAAAGCCACGAGCGACGAACAGAGTCCAGCGACGACGGGCGGGGCATCGGCGACTCCAACTAGGCGGGTGGTAGATGCTGAGGCTAATCCTTAGATCATCGAACGGTCAAGACCGTTGGCTTGCCGGTTTCGCCCCTTAATCGACTGCTAATGAAAGGGTTTAGAACGATGTGACGCTAGCGATGGGGCTGCTGTTCCTCCGGCTTGGGCACACGGACGAATCGCGCAACGATTCTGATCCCAATCGCAAGACGTTTGGCGGTCGGAGCGCGTGGGGCCATATTGGTTCGATGCAAGATCTCACCACAGGCTCGATCACTCGGCATCTCTTGAAGACCACGAGCTACATGCTCGTCATGATGGTCTTCCAGACCCTGTACTACCTCATCGACCTGTATTGGGTCGGGCGGCTGGGGACGGCGGCGGTGGCAGGAGTTGGGATCGCGGGGAACTTGTCGTTCATCGTTCTCGCGATCAGCCAGATGCTTGGCGTCGGGACAACGACCGTCGTGTCGCACGCCTGCGGCCAAAAAAATCGCGAGGACGCGAAGCACCTGTTCAATCAGTCGCAGGGGCTGGCCGTTGTCGCCGGTCTGTTGTTCTTCGCCGTCGCCATGGCAGGGCGCACCGGCTATGCCCAGGCAATGAGCGCCGACGGTGAGACGATGCGGCTCGCCAATCAGTATTTGCTCTGGTTCATCCCCGCGATGGCGTTGCAGTTCCCGCTCGCCTCGATGGGCGCCGCGCTGCGCGGGACCGGCAACTTCAAGCCGGGCATGGTCGTGGCAACGGCGACGGTGATCATCAACATGGTACTCGCGCCGTTTCTCATCTTCGGCTGGTGGACGGGGCGCGCGTATGGCGTCGCCGGCGCCGCCATGTCGACACTGGTCGCCATCGTCGTCGGGACGGTGTGGCTCGCGACCTACTTCCTACCGAAGGACGCCTTTCTTCATTTCGCGTTCAGCCACTGGCGACCGCAGCTGGAAACGTGGAAACGAATCCTGGCGATTGGACTTCCCGCCGGATTCGAGTTCGGGATGATGGCGGTTTATCAGTTTCTCGTTTACACCGTCGCGCGGCCATTCGGTGCGGCGGCGCAAGCGGGTTTCGGCATCGGCATGCGTGTAATTCAGGCGGCCTTCATGCCCGTCGTCGCGCTCGGATTCTCGGTCGCGCCCGTCGCGGGCCAGAATTTTGGCGCGCGGCTGGGGCAACGCGTCAAGGCGACGTTCAAGGACGCCGCGGCGATGGCCGTCGCATGGCAAGTCTTCTTCATCATCGTATGCCAGTTCGCGCCGGTGGCGATGGTGCGCGTCTTCGCGAAGGATCCGGCGGTCATCGCCGTCGGCGAGGAATACCTCCGCGTCATCTCGTTGAGCTTCATCGCGTCCGGCTTGATCTTCGTCTCGTCGAGCACGTTTCAGGCGATGGGCAACACGGTTCCGTCGCTTATCGCATCGGGTACGCGCATGGCCGTGCTCGCCGTGCCGATAGTCTTGTTGTCGCGGCTGTCGTCGTTCCAGCTCGACTGGGTGTGGTATCTATCGTTGGCAACGGCCTACTTCCAGCTGGGCCTCGCCCTGTTCCTGCTGCGCCGCGAGTTTGCGCGGCGGCTGGACTTCGGCTTGAGCGTGCCGGCCGTGTCCATCGAGGCCCAGGTCGCCGAGCCGGTTTCCTAAACCGAGGTATTTGCCGCGCTCGGCGGCACCGCAGCACTAGATCGGCCTGCGATTTGCCAGCCCCATGCGGGCGTTCATGCTGGCCGCATCCCTTTCCATTCCCGTTTCGCGCCGGCGTTCGCGGCTGCGGAAGTCCGTGGTCGTCCCGGCGCTTGCCTATCACAAGGTCGCCGAGATACCCACGGGCGCCGTGCATCGCGGCAACTACGTCACGCCCGAACAGTTCATAGCTCAACTTCGCTACCTTCGAGGGCGCGGCTTCGAGGCGATCTCATTTGGCGATTTGCTCGCGCATCGCCGGGGCGAGATAGACCTCCCCGATCGTCCCGTCCTGATCACGTTCGACGACGGCTACAGGAGCATCCTCGACGTCGCGCTTCCGGCGCTTCGGGACAACGGGTTCTTTGCGACCCTCTTCGTCGTGACCGAGTTGCTCGGCGCGACGAATCGTTGGGACGCCGATGAGATACAGGAGCCGCTTCTGTCCGTCGATGAAGTGCGCCGCGTCAGGGAGGACGGCCACGACGTTCAGTCGCATACGCGGACGCACCCCGACTTGAATGCGTTGTCCGCGCGAGAGGCGCTGCTCGAGCTACGCGCATCGCGCCTCGATCTGGAGCGCATTCTCGGCGCTCCGGTTCGCATCGTGGCATACCCGTGGGGCAACCCGGCGCCGCGTGTCTGTGACCTCGCGAAGCAGGCCGGCTACGACGCCGGCGTAATTCTCCGGCGACGGGTCAACTTCGATTCGACGCCGGCCTTCGAGCTGCGCCGAATCGGCATCAATAGCCAGACGTCCATCGCACGCTTTGCATGGGACCTGGCGCGGCTGCGTTGGCGAGGCGAATGACATGACGCCTTCGCTCTCCGAAAGCACGGCACGGCAGACCGATCGTCAGGCGCTGATCCAGGCCAGCCCGATCGGACCCGGGACTGGAGCGCGAATCGTTTTGTACACGTCGTCCGATTGCTGGCGCGGCGCGGGGATCAGCTATCTCGAAATCGCCGCTGCCCTCGACTCGTGCGGCTTTGCGCCGCAGGTCGTGGCCACAAACCCCGCGGTCGCCGACGAGTTCAGCTCTGCCGGGTTGCGGCCGACACTGCTGTCGCCCGGGCGTGGGGAGTCCGCCAGACTCCGAGCCCATCTTCGAGCACAGGACGTCGACCTGCTCATCGTCGACCGGGCGCACGATCTCCGTGTCGCGGCCCTCTCCACGCTGGGCACGCGTATACCGGTAATCTTCCGCTACAACCACTTTCGCAACCGGCCGCCGACCGACGCCCTGATCCGCGTCGCGTATCGAACGACATTGCGCGAGCAAGTCTTCCTCTCGTCGCGGGCGCGTGTGGGCGTACTGGCGCAAACGCCGTTCATGCGTCGAGTCGCCGCCACGACCATTCATGAGGGCGTGGATTCCGCCGCTTTTCGGCCGAACCGCCGGGCCGCCGCCGAATTTCGGCGATCGGCGGGCGTCGGCGGCGCGCCGTTCCTGCTCGCCGTCGGGGCGCTCTCTCGAGAGAAGCGGTACGAGGTCCTCTTCGATGCGTTGCGACTACTGCGTCACACCGCGCCGCGGCTCGTCATTTTCGGCGAAGGTCCGCAAGAACGCGAGCTGCGCGCGAGAGCGGCTCAGCTTCGCATCGACGTCACCTTCCTCGGTCGCGTGCCGCGCTTGCAGCTCGTCGGCGCGTACAGCGCTTGCTCGGCGTTTGTCCATCCCGGTTGCGTCGAGACCTTTGGGCTCGCGGTACTCGAGGCAATGGCCTGCGCGCGGCCGGTGATCGCGAGCGCGGGCGGCGCCCTTCCAGAGGTGATCGGACGAGACGGAACGTGTGGAACGCTCGTCGTTCCGAACTCGGCGTGGGATTTGGCGGGAACGATTGCCCGCGTGATCTCCGAGCCGGACAACGCGACACGGCAGGGCGTGCGCGCGCGTGAGCGCGCGAGCCATCAGTTCTCCGTCGCATCGATGCGCCGTGGCTACGCGCAGCTGGCCGCGCGACACATCCGCTATCGGCCGATCACGGGCGCATGATCGTCGCGCCAACCAACGCAGCGTTCCAGGCGGACTTCTTCGAGGCGCTGCACCGGGAAACCGACGAGCCCTTCTCGTACAGCACACGGGCCGTCGAGCGGCTGCGGCATGAGTGGACGGTCGGACAGATTGCCAAAGCAGCTCATACGGGGGATCACGTTCTCGATCTTGGATGCAGCCGGGGACAACTCACCGCGTTGCTCGCCCAGCTACCGATCCAGCTCACCGCCATCGACGTCGCGCCGACGGCGCTCGCCGCCGCGAACGAACGCGTGTCCGGCCACGGGGTTCGTTTGGCGGCGGGAAGCGCCATGGACCTTCCGATTGGCCGCGGAGAGATCGATCTCGTCGTCGCGGCCGACGGCATCTACAGTTGGAATCTCGATGCGTTCGAGCGTGACCGCTGCTTGTGCGAGATCCATCGCGTGCTCTCGCCGTCGGGTCGTGCCCTATTTACCGAACACACGCGACCGTTCCGTTTTCCGGAGTTCATTCAACAGATCACACGAAACGGTTTCATCATCGAGCGGGTGGACTATCTCTACGATCGACCGTGGTATCAGGTCGAGTCGTGGTTCAAAGCGGTCCAGGGAACGGCGTGGGTGCGCGCGGCGCGCAACAGCGAACGAATCGCCAGGCTGCTTCAGCGCGTCGGTCGCATGTATGGACCACGCGCCTCGCGTCATGTATGCGTATTGGCCCGGCGGAACGACTGACTTCTCACGGTGAACGATAGAAGTAGTATTCCGCTCTGTACGGGACGCTGACGATCTGTCCTTTCGTTCCGGCGATGGTCGGCGCCAGGCCACCGCTCGTGCTGACCCGTTGGATGTGCGTCGCTCCCGCGAACGCGCCGGACTGTCCGTCCCATGTTGCCTTGAGCAGCAACCAGGGAATGGCGTTGGCGTTCGGTGTGCAGCGATCCTGCACGGCGCCGGTGACCTTGCCGCCGCTTGTCGCCTGCCATGTCGGCCCGGCGTAGTGAATTCCGACGCTCGCTTTGCCCTCGACGTCCGACGTCAGTGACGCCGACGGAGACACCAGCACCCACGCGGTGTCAGCCCACTGATAGATCTGCACACCGGTCGCGAACACGTGGGAGACGAGCTGGCTGTTCGCGGGGACTTGTAGATTGGGGCACGCGTTGAGATCAGCGCGCGGCTCCGGCGAGGTGGTCGAGTTACTCCCGCAAGCGCTCAGCGCGATCAAGCTCGCGGCAACGCTCATGAGCTTTCTGTACATTTTCGGTCCGGTTTAGTGTCGCTGCTGCCCGCGTTCGAAAGGGCCGCTGACTTGTACTTGCGACGTTTTCGGGGAAACCGGACACCAGCGATTCGCCGCCTGGCGGTATCGATCTATTTTGTGCCGACGGCGATCATGCCTTCGTGAGTCAGCGCGTAAGGGCCGTTTCCCTGCCGCGACGTGAAGTCGTCGGCAACCGCGTCTCGGAAGGTCCTGCGCTGCTCCGGCGTGAGCGACGACGACAAGGCGACGGCTTGGGGAGCAGATTTTCCCATCAAGTCCACGAATGCGTTCAGATCGTCGAACACCCAGAGGTGCCGCAACTCGACGACGTGAGCGCGCGAGAATCCGTTTCTGAGGAGCCGCTCGCGAAACGCGTCGGCGTCGCCAAACGCCGACCATGGCGGCGAGCTCGGGGCGGGAGGAAGGTTCGGGATGGTCTTCGCCATTGCCGCGCCTATGATCCGCCCCATTTCCCCGCGCGGCGGCGGAGCCCATGTCGAAACGACGGCGCGTCCGCCCGGCACGAGGACGCGCGACAATTCGCGGAGCCCTTTGTCCGGTTCGGGAAAGAACAACACGCCGAAGATCGAAGCCGCGACGTCGAACGCCGCGTCGTCCACCTCGAGTTGCTGACCGTCCATCACCGCGACGCGAATGCGGTCGGCCAATCCGCGCCGCTCCACGTCGGCGCGGAGATGTTCCGTCATCCCAGGCGCGAAATCGGTCGCCAGCACGTTCGCGCCGCGATTGGCGGCAGCGAACGCGAAGTTGCCGGTGCCCGCGGCGACGTCGAGCACGCGTGTTCCTTGCCGGATGGGCACGAGCTCCGCGGCGTCCTCGGCGAACGGGCGGGTGATGTTGCCGGCGAACGCGTGATAATCGCTGGCGACGGCGCCCCACGCGTTGGGCTGATGCTCCGGTGGGCGGTTGCCCGGCATGGCAGAGGTCGAATGCACCGCCACCTATCGCCTCCAGCCAGGACCGCGCAGCACGACACCCGGCTTCGCGCCGGTAACTTTGCCATCGTCCACCACCGCGACGCCGTTCACCAGCACGTAGCGCACGCCGACCGACAACTGGTGCGGCCGCTCGTACGTCGCGCGATCGATGATCGTTTTCGGATCGAAGATCATGATGTCCGCGGCAAGTCCCTCCTTGATCTCGCCACGATCCTGGATTGACAGGCGCTGCGCGACCGCTCCGGTCATCTTTCGCACCGCGTCCTCGAGCGTGAGGATGTGCTGCTCGCGGACGAAGCGCCCGAGGATACGCGGATACGTTCCGTACGCGCGCGGGTGCGTCGCGATCTTCGCGCTATCGGGGTCGAATGCTTCGGCGTCGGTGCCGAACTTCATCCACGGCTGTCGCACCTGCATCGCGACGTTCGAGTCCGATGCCACGAAGATCACCTGGCCGAGTCGATTGCTCTCGAGGGTGGTGAGATCCATCAACGCGTCGGGCCAGTCTTTGTGCCAGGCAGCGGCAATCTCCGTGAGGCGCTTCCCTTCGTATTTCTTCAGTGAGTCGACGGAGAAGCCGACGACCTCGACGCCCGCCGGCGTGGCCGCCAAACACAAGCTCTCGAAGTCCGCGGCTTCGTTCGTCATGTCGGCTTTGATGCGAGAGCGTTGCGCCGGATCGCGCAGCCGCTCGAGCAATTTGCCGTCGGCGTGCGCCCACGGTGGGATGCACGACGACAGGTTGTTTTGGCCGGCGACGTACGGATACTGATCGGTTGCGACGTCCTGTCCGGCGGCACGGGCAGAATCAATCTTCGCGACGACGATCTTCGCCTTCGGCCAGTTCTTCACGCCGGCAGCCTTGAGATGATAGATCTCGACGGGAACGCCTCCCTGTCGACCAATAGAAATGGCCTCGTCCACGGCTTCGACGAGCCTGTCGCCCTCGGAGCGCATGTGCGTGATGTACAATCCGCCGAACGGAGCCATCGCCTTCGCTTCTTCGATGAGCTCCGTTGTCGACGCGTAGTTACCGGGCGGATAGATCAGCGCGCTGCCGAGGCCGAACGCGCCGTCGAGCATCGCGTCGCGCATGACGCGTCGCATCGTGTCCAACTCGGCCGCATTGGCCGGGCCTGCCGTCATTCCCTTGGCGTACGCGCGGACGGTGCCCGCGCCGACGAACGAGCCGACGTTGACCGATCCGTGGTGCTGCTCCATCGCGCGCAGCCAGGCGTCGAATCCATGGGTGCCGGTGAAGCCGCGCATCACTCGGCGCTGCGCGGTGTCGGCGGCGATCTTCTCGGCGGCGTCCAGCACATTGTCGTTGACCGGCGCCGGCGTGTCGCCTTCGCCGAGGATCATCGTCGTCACACCTTGTGTGATCATGCTGACCATGCGGCTGTCACCGGTCAGCATCTGCACGTATGACTGCGCCTGGATGTCGATCACGCCGGGCGCGACGACGAGTCCGCGCGCGTCGATGCGACGTCGGGCCGGCGCGTTGGCGAGCAGGCCGCGCGGAACGATCCGCGCAATCTTGCCCCCCGCGATGCCGACGTCGCCGTAGAACCAGGTATCGCCGGTACCGTCGACGATGGTGCCGTTGGCGATGACGAGGTCATAGGACCCGCCCCCGACCGACGGCATCGGTGCCGTCGTCGATGATGAATGCGTACACGCGGCGATCGTTGTCGCGAGGCAGAGGCCGAGTCGGCGCAGAGAACGATTCACGGTTGTCATGAGAGCGATTATGTCCTGCTCGAGACTGCCACGTAAGTCCGCTTGCGGGCATTCCCAAGAACACATTAGCATGAGGGAGCGCCGCATGGGCGGCCGACGGTCCGCGTAAAGGGTTCAACCCACCCAAAGAGCTTTGTGACGTCACCTTCTATTCCCCGCCCTCCACGCGGACACTGGGCGACACGACGAGTCATCTCGTCGAAGGAATGGAGGTGGGTATGACAGACGATGCACGGACCGCCACGCCCGACGCTCGGCCACTCCCGGAATCGCCGAGCCTGGACTGGCTCAAGAAGGAAGCGAAGCGGCGGCTGACCGACCTCCGAAAGACAGAGTCCGACGCACAACTCTCCGACGCGCAGTTGAGCGTCGCGCGAGAGTACGGATTCTCGAGCTGGCGTGCGCTCAAGGCACACATCGATTCGCTGGCGATCGACGGACAACTCGTCGCGGCCTCGCGGTCGGGCAATGTGAATGCGCTTCGCGCACTTCTCGACGAGTACCCGGACAGAGTGCAGGCGCGATCAGGGGAATACCGATGGACGTTGTTGCACATCGCCGCGCGGCACGGCCAACTCGCGGCGGTAAGCGAACTTATCGAGCGCGGAGCCGACGTCAACGCGCGTGAAGAAGGCGACAACACGTATCCGATGCACTGGGCCGCGGCCGCGGCGCACCTCGACGTCGTGCGGCGACTCGCCGACGCCGGTGGCGACGTCGTCGGACACGGCGACGATCACGCGCTCGAGGTGATCGGTTGGACGTCATGTTGGGACGAGGCCAACGACGCGGCGCATCGCGCAGTCGCGGACTTCCTCGTCAGTCGCGGCGCGAAGCACCACGTCTTTTCTGCTATCGGGTTGAATCTCGAGGACGTTTTGCGTCGGATCGTCGCCGAAGATCCGTTAGCGCTCGGGTCGCGATTGAGCCGGAACGAGAACAATCAGACGCCGCTGCAGTTCGCCGTGACGCGCAACCGCCGACGCATGGTGGAGCTCCTGGTGGAGCTTGGCGCTGATCCGTTGGGGGTAGACGGCTGGGGGATGCCGGTTGCGTCGTACGCGCAGTCTGTCGAGATCGACCGTTCGGTGATGCAGGCGATACATCGACTGACGGTCGCCGAGGTCGACAGCGCGGATCGTGGCCGACGCCAGGTGAACGGCGGCCTGCTCGACCTCGTGGCGAGTATCGCGGTGCGTGATTGGAAGACCACCGACCGACTCTTGCGCGATAACCCGCACATCGTGGCGACGCCGGGCGCGCTCCAGCTCATGGCAAAGCGCGGCGACGTCGACGGCGTGAGATGGCTGCTCGATCACGGCGCCGACCCGAGCGCACGGTGGGCCCATTGGGACTCGGAAGTGACGCCGCTCCATCTGGCGATCCTCGCCGATCATCCGGGCGTCGCGGGACTGCTGCTGGAGCGCGGCGCCGATCCGCGCGTGCGCGACACGAAGCACGACAGCGACGCGATTGGCTGGGCCAAGTTCTTTCGGAGGCGCGAGATCGAAAAGATGCTACAGGCGCGCTCGGATGTTCCGCGCTCTGGCTCGTAGCGCCGCGCTGCTCGAGGTCTCGAACTCGTAGAGGTAGCGCTCGACGACGGGCGCGAGTCGTTTCCGCCGCGCGGCGAGAGTCGCCAAGCTGTCCAGCGCCCAGGCTCTGACGAATGTCTGCGGAAACGCGACGTTCTCGAGCAGGATCGATTCGACCCGTTTCATCTGGGCCGGCGTCCAACGAAAAAGTGGGAGTGCGCGGACGATCTGCAGGCGCACTTCCCACTTGTCGCTGTCGGCGAGCGGTCCGATGAAAATCTTCTTGTAGGGTTCGATCCAATCGGGGTGATCGTGGGCGAGCTTCTCCAGCAGATCCACGGCGCGCTGCGCGACGAGCCAGTCTTCGTCGTCGGTGAGCGACGCGAGCTCGCGCACGCGCGCGGGATCCTGCTCGACGATGGCTCTCACGCGCTTCGAGTCGGCGATGCTTCGTCGATCGCCGCCCGTGAGATACCATCGCAGCTCGCGGTTCACGGCTTGCGAATGCCCTCCATGGGCGGGCTGCCTCGCTGCGTGAACTGCGCCTTCGTGATCTTGCCGCCCTCGTCGACAAACGTGATGAAGAGCGTCGGATCGACCTGCGTTCCGAAGCGAAGACCGCCGACGTGAACCAGCGGAAACTTTCCTTGTCCCGGGCCCTCCGCTTGCCCAACCAAATGTCCGTCCTCGATCGTCACGTGGAGCACGAGTTGGCCGAAGTCGTACACGCCGGGGATGCGGTCTCGATCGATGTCACGGAGCGGCGCCGCGGCGAGCCGCTGGGGAGGCGCGACGAGCGGAATCCCCATCACGGCGCGCGCAATGTTCGCGGCAAGCGCGTCGGGACCGCCCTCCGAATTCGTGAAGACCGCAACGTTGATCGCATCGTCGGGAACGAAGAGCCCCGCGGTCGTGAATCCGAAAATTCCGCCGCCATGGGCGATCACCTTCTTGCTGCCCATTTGCGAGACGGTCAGGCCGAAGCCGTAGTTCATCCGCCTGCCGCCGGGGAGCGAGTCGGGCGTGGTCATCTGCTCGAACGATTTGGGTGACACGACTTTGCCGGCCACGAGATCGCGCTGCCATTTCACGAGATCGCGAACTGTGGAGCACAGCGCGCCGGCCGCGAACGGATGCGTCATGCTGAGGTAGTCGGCAACCCTCATCGTGTCGCCTTTCATCTGGTACCCGACCGCGACATGCGAGTCCGTGGGGTGCGACGGGCAATAGCTCGTTTGCGTCAACCCTAGCGGGCCAAAGAACTCGCGCTGGACGAACGTCGCGTAGGGTTGTCCGCTCGCCTTCTCGATCACCATGCCGAGCAATACGTAGCCGGTGTTGCTGTACGAGTATCGCGTGCCCGACGGGAAATCGAGCGTATCCTTATCGACGAACGCGACGATCTGGCGCGGCGTGTAGTCCTGACCCCAGGTCTTCATCCACTCGGGCGACGACGTGTAGTTGTGAACACCCGACGTGTGGTTGAGCAGTTGGCGGATCTTGATGTTCTGCGCGTGCGCCGGCAGGTCGGGGACGTACTTCGAGATCGGGTCGTCAAGCGACACCTTTCCGCGTTCGACCAAGCGCATGATGCCGGACGACGTGAACTGCTTGGTGATCGACCCGATCTCGTACACGGTCGATGCATCCGCTTTCCGATTGGCCTCGCGACTCGCCAGGCCGTAGCCACGCATCAGCACCGTGTCCTGGCCGTGCAGGACCGCCACCGAGACGGCCGGCGCCTTCTTCGCCGTCATGTAGTCGTTCACCAGCGAGTCGATGCGCTTGATGAGCGGCGCACCGGCCGGTTCCTGGGCATGGAGAACCGAACCGGCGAGCATGAAAACGGCGAGAAGTGCGGGACTACGCATGGGTTCTACTCGGATGGGAGAATGGAGGATTTGTTAGGATTTGCGCTCACGGCTCACGGGACCGATTCGGCCATCGGCTTCCCCTTCTCTACGAGGTAGACGGCGAGAATTTTTACCGGCGTCTTGCCCGTGTTCTTGGCGTTGTGAATCGCCGACTCATTCTTGATGGCGTCTCCCGCCTTCACCGTCACGGTTGGTTGCCCCTCGCGCTCGAGAACCATCGAACCTTGGAGGACGTAGGCCAGTTCGATCCCCGGATGGCGGTGCCGTCCCGAAGAGGCGCCCGGAGCAATTTCGGCGATCGCCATCACGGCTTCGTAGTTCGGAGCGCCGGGCTCGTCGGCGCGCTGGAGAATCGTTCGCTTGATGCCGTTGCTCGGTTGCTGCGCGAAGGCGACGCGGTCGACCGCGACGCCGATTCCAGCGCCCAGGGCGACGAGCGCCGCGGCGAATGCAATTACACGACGGTTGGACGGCATCATTGAACCCAGCATGTACGACTCCGATGGAAGAGTGGTTTCAGGCAGCAAGAATTCTTGGAACGTTCGCTCCGCGACTACTTTGGCCAGAGCCAGGCGAGCGTCGCGCCGGTGATGAGTCCGTAGATCAGTCCGTCCACGGTCGACTTGAACGTCGTCATCCATGAACGGCGATACCAGATCGAGTTCGGCCACAGACCGATGCCGTAGGCGACGAATGCGGTCGCCGACGCTAGTTGCACGACACGCATCGATGTAGCGCCGGCGCCCATCGCGCGGCCCGCGATATACGCCGCGAACAGACTGACGACGAGCACGAAACCGAACCACTGCGCGAGGTTGCTGGCCATGTTCATTTCGCCGCCGGGCATGACCGTCATGACGACCATCGGCCCTTTTTTCACTTTCTCCGCGAATTCCGGCGACGTCATCTCGGCACGCGTATCCGGCCGCGGCATCATGTAATCGCCCGGGGGAATCGCAAAGCCGCGCAGCGCGGCCGCCACGGCGTCTTCATTCGGAACCTTGGAATAGTCAGTGCGGTGCCAAGGCAGCATCATGTGCAAGACGGAGCTCATCACGAACACGAACACGGCCGACAGCAGAATCGGAAGCCACAGCGACGCGAGAGGAGTCATGACACTCTCCGTTGAGGGGGGGGATCCAGCGAACGACTAGGGCTTGCGGGTTCCATCGAGCGAACTGCCGCGCCGCGTGAACTGCGCCTTCGAGATCCTTCCGTTCTCGTTGACGAACGTTACGAACAGGGTTCGATCGAGATCGGCGCCGAAGCGCAGGTTGCCGAGATGCACGAGCGGAAACTTCGGCTGGCCCGGACCATCGGGCTGCGCCATCAAGCGGCCGTCTTCGACCGTCACGTGCAGGACAAGCTTACCGAAATCGTAGACCCCCGGAATGCGGGTGCGAAGCGAATCAGCCAGCGCTGTCGCAACGAGCGGCTTCGGCATCGGCACAACCGGGATGCCGACCACCGCGCGAGCGACGTTCAGCGCCAAAGGGCCTGGACCGCCGTCGGAGTTCGACAGGACGATGACGTTGAGGCTTTCGTCGGGCATGTACATGCCATACGTCGTGAAGCCGTTGATGCCGCCGCTGTG
>DATLPC010000194.1:0-12080 GCA_035535975.1 Gemmatimonadaceae bacterium
GTGCTTGCCCGGCGGCGCCATGCCGGGATCGATCATCGACGGGAAGACGATGTCCATGTACGGATTGCGCGAGAAGTTTCCGTACTTGGCGTCGTCGTAGGCGCGCTCGAGGTACTCGACGCTGGGGCTGATCGAGAACGCGCCGCGATGGTGCGGGCCGACACCGGGGAGGCAGGTGAACTCCGGCAACCCGCTCAGCGCGAGATTCACCTTCCCCGACGAACCGCGGAACTTGTATCGCTCCACTTCCGCGGCCAGATCATCCGGCAGTTCCTTGCGTTCGACCAACTGCAAAAAGGTGCGGCGCGGATCGAGGCCCGAGACAACGATCGGTGCAGTGATCTCGTCGCCGTTCTCGAGGACGACACCCTGCGCACGGCCGTCCTTGACGAGCACGCGCGCGACCGACGCATTGATGCGAATCTCGGCGCCGAGCGCGCGGGCAGCCGACGCGATCGCTTCGCTGATCGCGCCCGTGCCGCCTTTCTGGAAACCCCACGCGCGAAAAGCGCCGTCGATCTCGCCCATATAATGATGCAGCAGCACGTACGCCGAGCCGGGGGACCGCGGTCCCAGGAAAGTGCCGATGATGCCGCTCGCCGACTTCGTCGCTTTGAGCGGATCGAACTCGTACCACTCGTCGAGGTAATCGGCGCTGCTCATCGTCATCAGCTTGTAGAGCGCGTGAAAGCGCTCCGCGCCGAGGTCGCGCATGTGGCCGCCGAGCTTGAGCAGACCGCGGAGATCCGACGGCGCGAGCGATGACGGATCGGGCGGCACCATGCCGAGGATCGGCTTCACCGCCATCGCCATGTGGTGCATCAGCCGCCCGAACTCGATCGCCGCTTCGGCGTCGCGCGGCGAGTGCCGCATCAGCTCTCGACGCGTCTCGTCGGGATCGGCCCACCCGGCGAGGTAGTCGCCGTTGTCGAGGGGGGTGACGGTGCTCTCGAGCGGCAGGATCTGCAAGCCGTGGCTCGGCAGATCGAGGTCGCGAATGATCTCGGGCCGCAGCAGGCTGACGACGTATGAGAATACTGAAAATTTGAAGCCCGGGAACACCTGCTCGGTCACCGCGGCGCCGCCGACCAGTGGACGCCGCTCGAGGACGAGCGTCTTTCGTCCGGCCCGCGCGAGATACGCCGCGCACACGAGGCCGTTATGACCGCCGCCGATGACGATGGCGTCGTAGCGACCCGCGGTGGGTGATCGGCGAGGAGCGGCGGGCGAGCTCATTCCTTCTTCCTCGGTGGATCGAAGAACGGCAGCTTTTTGACGATCGCGTTCGCTCGCTTGCGGCGGTGTTCGACCGTGACTTCGACCTCGAGCTCGGTATTCGGCGCGAAGTTCGGCGCCGTGAGATGCGCGAGCGCGAGATACTTCTTGAGGAGCGGCGACCAACAACCGCTCGTCGCGTAGCCGATCTGCTTCCCATCTTTGTACGCCGGCACGCTCGTCCTCCAGGCGACCGTCGGCAACTGCGGCGGCAGCCCACGTTCGGCATAGATACGTTCGAGCGACGCCCAGTCGACGTCGAGGCCGACAAATCCCCACGAGGAGCCCGCGGCTTTCTCGGCGCGCAACGCACGACGCCCGTTGTACGGCCCTTTGTCGGCGCTCACCGTCCACGAGAGATTGAGCTCGTAGGGCGAAGACTTCTGATCTTCGATCATCGCGCGATGCGCCGAGAAGTAGTCGACGTCGAGCATGACGAGGCCCGCTTCGATGCGCGCGAGGTCGAGCGCCCAGATGCCGGCGGGCGTGATGCCGTATGGCGTGCCGGCGTCGATCAATGCGTCCCAGAGCTGCACGGCCCGTTCCGCATCGACCCAGATCTCGTAGCCGAGATCACCGGTGTAGCCGGTCCGCGAGATCGTGACCGGGATATCGCGAACCGTCGTGTTGACGAGACGGAAGTACTTGAGCGTCGAGAGATCGGCCGGCGTCAGCTGCTGAAGAATGGTTCGCGACAGCGGGCCTTGCAGCGCCAGCGCTCCCGTGTGCTCGGAAACATTCTCGATCGAGACATCGAGGCCGATGGAATTCATCGAGAGCCAACGCAGATTCGGCTCGGCGCTCGTGAGGCGGAAGGTGCGTTCGTCGAGCCGGCTGATCGTGCCGTCGTCGATCACCTTGCCATGGACGTCGCACCAGGGCGTATAGAGCACCTGTCCGACACGGCACTTGGCGACGTCGCGCGTGACCATGCGATCGAGCAGGCGCGCGGCGCCCGGACCGGAAACCAGGTATTTGTACAGCGGCGAGACGTCGAGCAGCGCCGCGGCGCTACGGATCGCGGCGTATTCGCGGTCGGGATGCGGCTCGTACGCGCTGGCGACCTGGTAGCCCGCCCAGCGGCGCCATGTCTGGGCGCGGACGAGTGGGCCGGTGCGAGGGTGGAACGGCGTCGTTTTGAGGATGGATGCGGCGGCGCTCGGCATGAGGCCCAAACTAGCCCCGGATTCACTGGCGAGCGAGCGTCCGGCGGAGGGGCGGCGCCTAGTGCGAACGAATCGTGTTCGCGAGGGCGATGGTTTCGGCCGACGGTTCGACATCCAGATCGGCGCGCAGCCGACCGGCGAACTCGTCGAACATCTTGATCGCGCCGGCGCGATCGCCCAGTCGGTCGAGCAGGCCCATGGCGCGCCGCAGTACCCGCTCGTCCGACCATGCATGGCGAACGGCGCGCCGAGCCATCGAACTGGCCTGCGTTAGTTGTTGTTCGCCTTCCAACCGCACCGCAAGCGCCCACGACGCGGCGGCAGCTCGCTCCCGCGCGGCCGTGCGTTCGTCCTCGACCCAGCGCTCGAAGTCGACGCATCCGGACAGATAGAAGCCTGGCATCAGGTCGCCGTGGTAGAGCTCGAGCGCGTGCAGGAGCTGGCCCTTCTCGACCGCCGTCGTGAAATCCACGGCATCGCAACGCACGGTCTGCGGCGTGAGCGCGATCTCGTCGTCGCCGTGCGACGTGATGACCTGCGGCCCGAGCGCCGCGCGTAGGTCATAGAGCGCTTTGCGAAGCGCGGCGCGGGCGTGCGCCTGATCCAACTCCGGCCAGAGCAGGCCGACCAACCGGTCGCGCCGCTGAAATCGCCCGTCGGGCGACAGAGCAAGAAAGGCGAGAAGCGCGAGCGGCTTGGATTGCGAGAGGACGGCGGCGCCCGTCGGTCCGGCGCCACGCAACTCATAGCCGCCGAGCAGACAGAGCTCGATGTGTTGGCGGGTAGGCTCGGCGATCTGGCTCATCGCGTCACGAAAAAAGAACGGTGAGGGAACGGTCGCACCGGCAGTCAGGCCACGGGCCGCCGGTAATGTCGTGTCGTGACGTGAATCCAAACCACTCGATCATCATACCCTCACAGGAGAAACACCCCATGCTACGCTCACGATTGCTCCCCTGGTTGTTCAGCGCCGGCCTGTTCCTCGCCGCCGCCTGCAGTGACTCGGTCTCGCCGACGACGGACCGCGCGGCCGCTCCCGTCGATACTGCGGTAAACCTGATAACGCTGACAGGATCCATCCACCTGACGGGGGAGAAGTTGTATCCGGTTGTCCTCAGCACAAGTACAGGTTTCGAGATCCCTCTCACGGGCGAGAACGCAAACATTCTGATGTCGGTCGAAAACGCCGGGGTCGAGGTCCATGGCCGGTGGAGTACGGAGGGCGGCGACGCATTTTTGGTGAACGATTTCGTGGTGGAAACGATGGAGGGCAGCGCCGTGATCGACGGGACCCTCGTCGCGCTGTATTCGACCCCGACCGACATCACCGGCGATCCGATCGGCTACGCCATTCGCCCGACGCTGGGCGGATCGGACGTCAAGCTCGCCGACCCGCCGGCCGATATGCTCTCGCACCTCAACCAGCGGTTGTGGGTGGCCGGCCTTGACGGCTCCGGTGGGTCACCGACGGCCTATGGCGTAATCAAAGAGATGTAGTGGCACGCGACGCGGATAGGCGACACCGACCACGCGTTCGCGACCAAGCTCCTCGAGGCGACGATGCCTCGGGGAGCTTTGCTTCGCCGACCGGTCCGAGCGCGGCTACCGCGACGAGTTGGCGCTGGTGAGGGTGTTCGAGACCCCTCTCAGCATCGACAGCGGGCGGGCGACGTGAACCTTGTCGCCCCAGCGGACCACGTCCTCGGTGGCATAGAACGCACTGACCACACCGAAGCGCGGGTTGCCTTCGATCACGCCGCGCAGCATTTGCTGGAGCAGCAGGCGGTCCGCGGTGCGCATGATGAAGCCGAGTCCCACACCGTTGCACTCGTCGATCGTCGCCACCGTCGCGATGGAATCGACGTGAACGCGAACGGCGGGCGTCACGACGCGATCGCCGAAGTAGCAGTACAAGACGTCGTGTCGTTGATCGACGTCCGTCGCGATATCGCGTAGGAAACCGACGGGGATCTCGACGCCGGCAACGGGCACGGCCGGCGACGCCGACGGCAATTGCGCGGCGCACACCACGGCGCCGGCGAGGTGAAGCGCGAACAATGATGAGAGGAGACGCACGGTCAGTCCCACGACAAATGGTGGCGAATGTCGATCCAGCACATACGCTCGCCGCGCGTCTTCCGTTCCCGCCTACGAGGGCGTCACGGCCTCGCCAACGTTAGGATTCTGAAAATTCTCACGCGCTCTCGTCGCCGTTCGTCGCGCGCAGATGGGCGTCGATCACGTATTCGTCGGCGATTGTGTCGGCGAGGAGCCTTGTCGTCACCATGGCGTCTTCGTGAACGATCTCCTGCGTCGAACGACCGTCAAGTAGGCGGAACGCTAATCGGGTGCACGTCGCTGACGCGAAAGAAGATCTCGTCGTCGGCGATCTGCGCCGCCCCGTCGTAATCGATCTCGGTCGGGAACCCCTTCGCTGGGTCGTACGTGGCGCGAATGAGTTTCGCGGGGCGGTCGATCGCGGTCTGAATGAAGGTGAACAGACCATCGACCGTCTCGCCCAACTGCCGGTCGACCGGCGTCCCGGTCGTGACATCGAGGACCCCGGCGACGGTGTCGCTCACGACGAAGACAAAGAGCGGATGGGTGTTCCCGCAGAAACAGCTCCGCTGAATCGTGAACGCGTACGTGTGAAGATTCTGCGTCTGCCACCGTTGGCGCGCGGCCTCGAGGTCGGTGACGTGTTGTCCGGGCGCGGCGGCGTCACTGCATGAGATCGCGAGGCCGAGCAACGCGACGCCGGCAAGTCGTAGTGGGCTCATGAGAGCACAACCGAGAGGCTATCACACGCGTCACCGATGTGGGTCGCAACTCCTGACGAGCGTGTGGGTAATAAGAGGAGCTCACTACAACTCACCACACACACGAGAGAGTCAGGAGTACAGATGAATCCCATCAAGCGTCATGGGTGGGGCAAGAGCACGGCAGTGGCCGCGGCAACCCTAGCGGTCGTCGCGGTTGGGGCCGTCGAGACCCCACGAATCCTCCACGCAGCGCCGATCGGTATTGATACCACCAGCGCGCGTCGCAGTTATACGCCGGGCTCGCCTGCCGCCAAGCTCGAGGATTTGAGCGAGGCGTTCGCGACGATTGCCGCACGAGTCAAGCCGAGCGTCGTCTACATTACCGCGCGCCTCGATGCACAGCCCGCCGCCGTTCGTGACCAGCGACAGCCGCGGCAGCGAGGCCAGCAGATGCCTGGTCTCGATCAGGTTCCGCCGGAGCTGCGTGACATGCTCAAGGGCATGATGCCGGACATGGATGAGGGGCCGCAGGCGCCGGACGCGCCGCGTCGCCGCGGCGGGATGGCGTCGGGCTCGGGCTTCATTGTCTCCACTGACGGATACATCCTCACGAACAATCACGTCGTCGACGGCGCGGCTGAAGTGCGCGTCCGTCTGCTCGATCGCCGCGAGTTCAAGGCGAAGGTCATTGGCCGCGACCCGAACACCGACGTCGCCGTCATCAAGATCGACGCGAACAACCTTTCCCCGGCTCCGCTCGGCGACAGCGACGCGTCGCGCGTCGGCGAATGGGTTCTCGCGGTCGGCAACCCGCTCGGCGAGAACCTCACGTTCACCGTGACGCAAGGCATCATCAGCGCGAAGGGTCGCGCGCTTGGTCTGCCGGGCCAGACGCAGCAGTCGATTCAGGATTTCATTCAGACGGACGCGGCGATCAACCCGGGCAACTCGGGTGGTCCCCTCGTGAATGTCCGCGGTGAGGTCATTGGCATCAACAGCGCTATCGAGAGTCCGACCGGCTACAACGCCGGCTACGGCTTCGCCGTGCCGATCAGCCTGGCGCGCGCGGTGATGGATCAGATCGTGAAAACCGGTCACGTGGAGCGCGCGGCGCTCGGCATTCAGGTTCGCGACGCTGGCGTCGACGATGCCGCGTACGTCGGTATGAAGGAGACGCGGGGTGTCCTCGTCCAGGATCTGGGCGAGAACACTTCCCCCGCGGCGAAGGCCGGCATCCAGCCAGGCGACGTGATCGTCTCGGTCGACGGCAAGCGTGTCGACTACGTGGCGCAGCTGCAGGAAGCGATCGCCTTCCGCAAGCCGGGCGACGTCGTCAACGTCGAAGTGGCGCGCAAGGGCGGCAAGCACGAGACGCTGCGCGTCGCGCTCCAGCGCGTGGGCAACGCGACGGACGCGAAGGACTCGCACGCGGACAAGCCGAACGACGACAACGCCAAGGGCTCGCCGATGCGGGCGCTCGGCGCGACGGTTCAGGGGATCGATGCCGCGACCGCGCGTCAGCTCCGGCTTCCGCCGGACGTGAAGGGTGTGATCGTTACCGGCACCCAGGACGGCAGCGCGGCGGCGACCCATCTCGCGACGCCGGCCGAGGGCGGACCGGACATCATCATGTCGGTGGAAGGCACGCCGACCGAGACGCCCGAGCAGTTGCGCGCGGCGCTCTCGAAGGTGAAAGACGGCGAGATCGTCACGCTCCGAGTGTACAACGTGCAGGCGAAGTCGAAACGCATCGAGAGACTGCGGATCGGTTCGGGCGAGTAAGCGTCGACATCGTAGAAGAGAAAGGCGGAGCGAAAGCTCCGCCTTTTTCGTTTGCGTCACGGGACGCTTGACCTTTAGTGTACTATCTGCCATAGTACACCTGTGTTACCGTTCACGGTGTCGATCGAGTCGGGCAAGTCGCCCTATCGGCAGATCGTCTACGCGGCGACGAAGGCCGTCGTCTCGGGCGAGCTGGCCCCCGGGTCGGCCTTCCCGTCCGTTCGCGAACTGAGCCAGGCGCTCAAGATCAACCCGAATACGGCGCAGAAGGTCGTGGCGGAGCTCGTGCGCGACGGGTTGCTCGAGGTGTATCCCGGCGTCGGTACCGTGGTCACCACCAAACGCCGAGCGTCGGCGGCGGAGCGGCGCGCTTTGCTGTCGAGCGACGTCGAGGCGCTGCTCGTCGATGCGAAACGACTCGGCCTCACCCGCGACGACGTGGTGAGCGCGATCGACGCGCGATGGACCGATCTGTTTGGCGAAGAGGAATGATCGAATGAACGCGATCGAAGTCAGCCAGGTCTCGTACCGCTATGGACGAGTCACCGCGCTCCGCGACGTCGACCTCGCCGTCCCCGACGGCGCGCTGTACGCGCTGCTCGGACCCAACGGCTCGGGCAAGACGACGCTCCTGCAAATCCTGATGGGGCTGCGACGCGCGGTGAGCGGTCGAGCGACGATCCTCGGCGTCGACGCGGCCCACCTCGGAGCACGCGACAGAGCTCGCGTCGGCTACGTGGCGGAAGGCCAAGCACTACCAGGATGGATGCGATTGGCGCAGCTCGAGGCCTATCTGGCGCCTCTCTATGCGACGTGGGACGCGCGGCTTGCTGACGAGCTTCGGGATCGGTTCGCGCTCGATCCCGCGCGAAAGATTCGCACCCTGTCGCGAGGAGAGCGGATGAAGGCGGCGCTGCTCTGCGCGCTCGCCCCGCGGCCCCGTGTGCTCGTCATGGACGAACCATTCACCGGCATGGACGCGCTCGTGAAGGATGATCTCGTGCGCGGCCTTCTCGGGTCCAGTGCCGCCGAAGGATGCACCATCCTGCTCTGCTCACACGACATCGGTGAGCTCGAGCTCCTCGCCGATTGGGTGGGCTTCCTCGATCACGGGACGGTGCGCCTCTCGGCGCCGATGGAGCGAGTCCGTGAAGAGTTCACGCGCGTCGAGGTCGCGCTGCCGGACGATCTGGCAATCGGTGCGATTCCGCCGGAGTGGATGGTGGCCGAGTCGGCGGGCCGGCGGATGGGCTTCGTGCTACGCGCGGACTCGCACGCGGCGGCGGAGCAAACAGTTCGCGCGCGGCTTGGCGAGACGGCGGACATTCGACTTCGCGACGCATCGTTGCGCGAGGTCTTCGTTGCACTGGCGTCCAAGCGCGGAGTGCAGCAGCGCCCGGAAACCGGAGCGGCGGCATGAAATGGATTCGGCAGGTTGGACACGTGTCGGCGAAGGATCTTCGCTATTCGTGGTGGTCGATCGGCGCGCTGCTGGCCGGGGCGGCGATCGCGGCGTCCGGCTTCGTAACGCGAGGGGCAATGGGGCCGATCGTCAGCTTCACCGCGTCGAGCACAACGGAAACCTTGTCGATGTCGGAGTTCACAGTCTCGTGGCTGCCTCTCGTCATCGTGACCGTAGGTATCCTCGCACTGGCCATTCTCGTGCAAGCGGATCGTCCACTGCAGGCGGATTCCTTCTGGACGACACGGCCGCTGGCCCCGACCGCGGTTCTCGGCGCCAAACTTCTTTTGGCCGCCGTCGCGATAACACTTGTACCGCTCGCGGCTGGTTTTGTATCGCTGAGGAGCCTCCACACGCCAGTCAGCGTCGCGGGGGGCATGCTGGCGCACGCCGCACTCGTCCATCTCTCGCTGTTGTTGGCGACGATTCTCGTCGCGGCGCTCACGGAGGACATGAAGGGGTTCGTCAGCGCGAGCGTGGGACTCCTCGCCGCGCTTCTCCTCAGCATCGGTCTCTTTACCGAGATAACCGTGGGAGACTTCGACATCCCTTCGTCCGTCGCCTTCGTCGCGCCGGCGGTAGCGATTGTCCTATTGACATTCTTGTATCGCGGGCGAAGGTGCGGAAACGCGAGGCGCGCGGCCGGCCTCGCCGTCGCACTGCTCCTCATGATCGGCGCAATCGTCGCGCCGAATTTCGACACCGCCCGTGTGCCGATGCTGAGCACCGGCCCGCGCGTGTCATTCACCTTTGGGACTCCCGGCGAAACTTCGGGGATCCTGCCGTTCAGGATGTACGTCGACGACTCATCGTCCGCGCGCTTCGCCTTCGCGCGCGATCTCACGGTGATCTCCGACGAGCGCGGCACGCGGAATTTGACGCCGATGCACGACACGATCGTCGCGGGAGCGGTGCTTCCCGACTTGGGACAACCGATCCACTGGATTCTTCTGCCAGTCGGCACGCGCCGAACGAATCGCCTCGCGATCTCACCCGCGGACAGCCAAGCCATCACGCGCGGGGCGACGTCGGCCGAGTTGCGCGGCGTGGTCACGGTGCTTCATCCCCGTGTCCTGTCGACGATGCCGCTGCGTGATGGCGCGTTCGCCGAAAAGGATGGACGGTTTGTCGGCATCTATGGCGTGTCGCACGACTCGGCCCATGTCTCGGTGTACGTGCACACGGTCAGTGCGCAATTGCCGGGTGGACACCTGCCCGATTTCGCGATCGTGAACTTCGAGCGCGGTGAGGGGATGCTGCTGGACGAGCATCCCTCCTCGGGGTCAGGCGACGGGTGGGTGGTACTGCCGTGGATCAGGGTCATGAGCTCATTCGGTCAGTTCTCGACGAGCGACCGCGTGTCCCTCCCGCGCGACAGCGGCTGGTACGACAAGGCGAAACTGGTGGCCGTCGATTGGGTTCCTGCGGCACGGTACAACGCCGCGGCGACGATGCGTCTCCGGTAGCGACCAGTTTCGCGGGCATCGTCGGGCGCATTCAACGCGAGCCCGATGGCATCGAACTCCCGTGTTCGGCCGGCGGCATTCGTGGCCGCTCGTCGACCACACTGGCGCGTTCGTCGGCATCCTCACGCGGGGCGAGCTCCTTCAAGCGTTGAACGAAGCCGAGGACGATCTCACGATCCTCGAGATCGGCAACTCGTCGCCGGTCGTCGCGTACCCGGACGACCAGCTCGAGGATGCGCTGAATCTGATGCTTCGCATGAACGTCAGTCATTTGCCGGTTGTCGACCGGAACGAACCCACGCGATTGTTGGGGATGCTCAGCCGGAGCAGCATCGCGACGGCGTACCGGTCGGTGCTCGACGAAGAAGACGCGATCGTGCCGAGCGCGTTGCCCGCGCACATCGACGTGGTGCGACAGCGGATGCGCGACAAGAAGCGCGCGGCCGGAGTCTAGACCGGCGAGGCAACCGGACGCGGCGGTCGGGGCGGCTCAGTGCCGGGGTTGCAACGTCGACTTGCCCAGGCGCGGCAATCGATCGACCGCTAGCCATAATCCGATCGGGGGGGGAAGGCCAAGCGTCGCTTGTTCTCAGCGTTCCATTGCCGACCGGCGCGGGTTGCGACATGATCTCCTTGTCGCTTTTCGCCCGACAAGCCAATACCGCTGAACATGCAATTCCTTGCGTCGCTACGAGACCGCATCCGAGCCGGCGAAATCACCTGCAGCATCCGTCTCTGGCAAAGCCCCCGCGTAAAGGTCGGTGGACGCTATCCCCTATCGCCCGGCCATATCGTGGTGACAAGGCTGTTCGAGATCGCCCTCGCCGACGTCACTCCCGATTTGGCGCGGCAATCCGGCTTCGCCGGCGTGGTGGATTTGCTGAAGGTTGCCAAACACGGCCCCGGCCGGCGTGTGTTCCTCGTCGAGTTTCGCTACGTCGCGCCGACTACGAAACGCCGAAAAACGGCTTGATTGGAGACGCTTATGTCCAACGACGCCTCGTCGCATGACCGCCCAGCCACGGGCCTCGATCGTCGTGGCTTTCTGTCACGGCTCGCCGGCGCTGCTGCCGTCGCTGGCGCGGCGTCGCCCGCGCTCGACATGTTGGCGATCTTCCCGGCACCGGCGGCCACACCAGGCTCGGTGTTCCGACCAGGTTTCGCCGAACCAGACGCGGCGCTGTTCGCGGAGGCGCGTAAGCATTTTCTAATACCGAGGGGCGTCACGTACTGCAACACGGGCACGCTCGGTGCCTCACCCCGCGAAGTTGTCGACGCGCTGGTCAACGGCACGCGGGCACTCGAGACACGGTTGGCGGCGTGGGCGTACGATCATCCCGAGGGCGAGCCGCTCACCGGCTACGAGCCGTCGCTCGCGATTCGCACCGCGGTCGGCGCGTTCATCAACGCCAAGCCCGACGAGGTCGCGATCACGCAGAACGCGACGATGAGCATGAACTTCCTCGCCAACGGCCTCGATCTCTCGCCCGGCGACGAGGTGATCTCGACCGACCAGGAGCACGGCGGCTGCATCTCGCCGTGGCGACTCAAGGCCAAACGTTACGGGATCGTCGTCAAGGAGCTTGCGCTGGATGACGGCACCAAAAGTGGCGTCGACGGTGTCATGAAGTTGTTCGCCGAGGCGATGACGCCGAAGACGAAGGCCGTCATGTTCAGCCACGTCGTCTCCGGGCTCGGCACACGGCTGCCGGCGCGCGAGCTGTGCGCGATGATCAGGGATCACGGCGCGTTGGCGCTCGTCGACGGCGCGCAGGCGGTCGGACAGCTCCAGGTCGACGTGAAGGAGCTCGGGTGCGACGCCTACGTCGCGAGCCCGCACAAGTGGATGATGGCGCCGAAGGGCACCGGCTTTCTCTACATTCGGCGCGACATTCAGGATCGGTTTTGGACGACGCTGGCGAGCTCGCACTGGGACGACAAGGAGAACGGCGCCTTCCGGTTCATGCAGTACGGCACCGGCGCGGTCCCGGTTCACGAAGGACTGACGGCCGCGCTCAATTTCATCAACAAGATCGGCATGCCACGCATCGAACGGTGGGACACGATGCTGACCAAACGATTGCGCGACGGATTGGCGCGCGTTCCCGGAGCACGAATCTCCTCACCCGAAGATCCGCGGCTTGCATCCGCGATCACCACGTTTCGC
>DATLPC010000195.1:0-2454 GCA_035535975.1 Gemmatimonadaceae bacterium
GCAAACGTCGTATCCAATCGAGCGCGGCCTTCGCGCGAGCCGAGCCGGACTCGCTGCGCCTCCGCGGCGCTTGCCGCGAGGGCAATCAGGAGTGCGGCGGTCGCGACCCGCGCCGTCGTACACGCGCCAGGTGCTCTGAGAAAGTTCATCGGAGTGTCATCACGTCCGCGACGGCAGCATCGTCGCCGTCCGCAGCAGTTGGATTTTCGTATCGAGTGCGTCGTTCAGCGATTGCATCAGGAAGCGGCTCGCCGGATCCTTGCGGAGCGCCAGCCGGCACTGCGCGATCGCGTCGTCGATGATCGCGAGGTTCTTCTGCAGCACGGCGACCGTCGTCGTATCGAGCTCGGACCGCTTCTTGTCGTAGACCACGAGCAGGCTTGCGATCTCCGCTCCGTACGTCTGCTCGGCGGTCAGCTTGGATCGTGCCGTGTTCAACACGTATTGCGTCGTCGGCTGCGACTGGGTTGTCGCCGGCAGCGGCACGTTCGGCGAAGTCGTGTTCGGCTTTGCCGCGACGTGTGTTCCGGAGTCGAACGTCGGCTGCGGGCGAGTAGTATCCGGCCGTTGCGCCGTGACGATGCCCGGCCGCGCCGTCTCGAGCGACTGCTTGGTCAACTGGTGTGTGACCGTCGCGGTGACCGCGACGAGTCCGGCCGCGGCAAGCCCGAGCCACGCGCCACGCGGAACGCGACGGCGGTTTGGAGCAGCGGCGCTTGTGGCGTTCCGCGAGGCGAGATTGACGACCGGCGTCTCGATGCGCGCCGCGACACCAGGCCAGAGGTCCCGACTCGGAACGAGCTCCGGCAAGTTCGCCGCGTCGATTCGCAGCCGACGCAAGTCCGCGAGTAGCGGTCCACACTCGGCGCATCCGAGTGCGTGCGTCTCCATGGCGGCACGCGTCGCCTCGGCGACGTCGCGCTCCAGGAAGTCCGCCAGCACGTCGGCGAATTGTTCGCAGGTGAGTGTCGGATTGCTCATCGGTTCAGTGCCTCCCGCAACAGGAGCCTGGCGCGGTGCAGCTGCGCCTTCGTTGCTCCTGACGTCACGCCGAGCATTTCGGCGATCTCCTCATGTTTGTAGCCTTCCACGTCGTGCAGAACGAACACGCGGCGGGCGCCGGGCGGAAGCTTGGCGATCGCTTCCTCGAGGTCCAGGAGATCGCCCGGAGCCAGCGGCATTCCGACAACACCCGGGAGTGCGTCCATTCCGCCTGCATCATCGTCGTTCTCCTCAAAGCGTGATCGGTCCCGCCCTTCACTCTTTCGCGCGTTGAGCACGACGTTGACCGTCAGTCGGTGCAACCAGGTCGAGAACGAGCTCTCGCCGCGAAAGAGGTGCAGCTTTTCCCACGCACGGACGAATACGTCCTGAGTCAGCTCCTCGGCACGCGTGCGATCGCCGATCATTCGCGTGCACAGGGCGTAGACTCGATTGACGTGCAGCCGATAGACCCGCTCGAACGCACCCCGGTCTCCAGCCGCCGCGCGTGCGACGTCCGAATCGCCGTTCCCTATCTGCGTCGAGGATGCTTCGATGATGGCCACTGCCGCCATGTCGTGGAGTCTCCATCCATGCGCTGAGTTGGATGGTCGACCCCGGCGAAAGGTTTGAACGGTGTTAACGTCGGGCTCTCGGATTGGCCAGTCGGACTCCGGCAGAGATGCCGGAGGTCGGCTCACAACGCAAGGATATCGGAAATCCTTTCAAGCCAAGCAGTTGGGTTTCCCGGCTCGAGGTCGGTCCGTGCGAACGGTCCCCACAGGGCGGCTGCCGAGCGTACACCGGCGGCGTTGCCCGCGACCATGTCGTGGACCGAGTCGCCGACGAAGACCGCGTCGGCGGGCGCGCAACCCAGTCGGCGCAGCGCTATCAGTACGGGTTCGGGGTCCGGCTTGTGTCGGCTCGATCCGTCGCATCCCACCACAGTATCGATGTGCCGCGCCAGCCCGACGTGGTTGAGCGCCCGTACGGCCAGGTACTCGGACTTGCTGGTGACGATCGCCAGCTCGTGGCCCCGGGCGCGAAGCTCGAGGACCGTCTCGACGACGTCGTCATAGCAGCGGATGAGCCGGTCGTGATGCTCCATCTGGTACTCGCGGTAAGCCGCGATGAGCGCGGCCTTGTCGGCGGCGTCTCGTGCATAGCGCTCGAACATCGTGAACAGCGGAATGCCGACGCCGGTGAGCCACTCCTCATCAGACGGACACTCGCGATCGAGCTTCTGGAACGCATAGCGAGCCGATCTGAGGATGAGCTCGATCGAATCGATCAGCGTCCCGTCGAGGTCGAAGAGGATGGCCGGAAGGCGGCATGCACCGTTCGATACGACGGAGGCACGGCCGGAAGCGGCAGGACGAGGCGCCGGGGCGGGCGACCGTTCGGGAGCGGGCATGGCTGTGCGACAAGATAACGATTAGCATGCGCGGCATGGCGACGCCCGCGGGGCCCCAG
>DATLPC010000196.1:0-1359 GCA_035535975.1 Gemmatimonadaceae bacterium
GTCCTTGTCCGACACCGCCCACCGTGTCAACTCGCCCGCGGAGCGAGTCGCCGCCGCGCCATCGCCATCCCACAGGAGTCCAGCCAACACATTGAGCACATTCACCGTGAGTGCTGAGTCGTCTCCTGCCGCGGATTGAAACGGAGCCGGCCGACCGGTGTTGGCCCGGTACTGGTTCTCATCATCAAAGTCCGATTGGTCCGCCGAAATATGTTTTGCCGCCACGTCGCGCTCGAACTCCTCGGCGAGCGCAAGTCGTCGATCGTCGGGGATTCCCATCGGGATGTCGGACGTCGCGATCGCCGGCAGGAACGCCATTGGCGCCTTTGAGGTCTGGACGTAGTGTCGAATCACGCGCCTCGCCTCGGCGATGCTGCCGATTGCCGCGTTGAACAGTTGATCGTTGAAGACGAAAAAGTCTCCGGTGGAATCGAGCATGCGCTGGCGGTTGAACGCGGCGCGTGCGCGTGTTGAGTCCCCGAGCGTCGCGTAGATGGTGTTTTGGTGCTCGAGGGTTTCGGCGAACGAAGAATCGAGCGCTTCCGCTCGCTGGAACGCGACGAGCGCGCGCATCCACGCGGTGGTGTCGCCGCTGAGCATGAATCGGTGAAACAACACGTCGCCGGCATGATACCACAGCTCCGCTGTCGGCGTCCGTTCCGCCGCGGCCCAGAGGCTGCGTTCGTATTGACGCGCGGGGAGCGGCACGGGATACGTGGGTCCAGTGAGCGCGGCGAGGAGAGCCGCGTCGCCGCCTTTCAGGTGTTCGCGATTCCTCCAGGCTCGCTCCAGCCACGGACCCGGAATCGCGTCTCCGACGAGCCATCCGTTGGCGACGTCGATTCGCAGCGCGGCAAGCGCGAAGGTCGAGTCGTGTTCGTACGCTGTCGCGAACGCTTTCACCGCGTCGCCGTATCGTCCGCGTCGATAGGACTGCTCTCCGGAGAGAAACGGTGCGATCGCGTCGGGGTTCGCGCTGATCACGCTGCGCACCATGTCGACAGTGCCTCCGTCTCGAATCGACAGTAGCGTGGCGACGAGTCGTGCCGCAATCGCGGCGGCGCTGTCGGCCGGACCCTCTACCCTGGCCGGCGCGAGTACGGTGCCGTCGCTCACCCGAATCAGCCTCGCACTTACGGTCAGATGACCCGCGGTGCCGACGATCTCGCCGAGCACGAGCTGCCCAGCGCCCGCATTCGCGGCGGCCCTGAGTGCACGATCGTCGGGTAGATCGGCGGCGGTTGTTCCGCCGACGCGCCGCCATTGCTCGAGCATCACGCGCATGCTCGGCGCGGACACGCCCGGGATGCTTTGTAACTGCGGCGTCATCAGATCGCCGAGTCCTTCGCGAAGAAAATG
>DATLPC010000197.1:0-1194 GCA_035535975.1 Gemmatimonadaceae bacterium
CGGGCGTACAGAGATAGGCGCTAGCGGCACGCCTACGGAGGTAGGGGAGGTGTGTTGATGAGCCTGGCAAAGAACGTCTTGCTCGCGCTGGCAACCGCGGTGGGCGCGTGCGCCCTGGCGACTGGTGCGAGCGCGGGACCCTTCACGGTGGCGCCCCTGACGACGGCCTCGGGGCCAAGCCCGTTCGCCGGTTGCACCGTCGGAGCGGCACCCGGGAGCGTGCTCTACCCGAACGCGGAGGAAGAGCCCTGGGTCGACGTCAATCCGACGAACCCGAATAACCTGATCGCGGTCTGGCAGCAGGACCGCTGGTCTGACGGCGGCGCCCACGGCCTCGTGACCGCCGTCACGCACGACGCCGGCCTGACGTGGACGCGTACGTTCCCGCACTTCAGCACCTGCGCGGGAGGCACGGCGCAGAACGGTGGCGACTTCGACCGCTCCTCCGATCCCTGGGTGTCGTTCGGGCCCGACGGAACCGCCTACCAAGTCAGCCTCTCGTTCAATGCGACGAACAATGTCAACGCCGTCTTGGCCAGCCGTTCGACCGACGGAGGCGACCACTGGAGCGAGCCGTGGACGATCCTCCGCGACTCCGGCGAGCGCGATGTGGCGTACGCGTTCAACGACAAGGAGTCCGTCACCGCCGACGCGCTCACGCCCGGCTACGCGTACGCTGCCTGGGACCGCTTCGTGACGCCGAGCGGCACCTCGCGGGCGAGCATCGAGGGCCTGATCCACTCGCGCTCTTTCCGCGAGCCGATCTGGTTCTCGCGCACGACCGACGGCGGCCTGACGTGGGAGCCGGCGCGGAACATCTACGACCGCAGTGAGTTCAACGGCACAATCGGCAGCCAGATCGTCGTGGCAAAGAACGGCGACCTGCTCGACTTCTTCGACGAGTTCTTCATTCACAAGAACGCGGACAAGTCGCGCGGCGAATGGATGTCGGTCATCCGCTCTACGGACAAGGGCGTGACGTGGTCGAAGGATTCGATCAAAATCGCGCCGAGCCGCGAGAGGGTTGCCTTCGATCCCGACACGGGGCGGAACATTCGCGCCGAGGGCGGGCTCCCTGAGGTGGCGATCGACCGGGCAAGCGGCGCGCTCTACGTCGTCTGGCAGGACGCGAGCTTCAGCGGCGTCGACGAGATCGCGTTCTCGATGTCCACCGACAACGGGCAAACCTGGTCG
>DATLPC010000198.1:0-7140 GCA_035535975.1 Gemmatimonadaceae bacterium
TGCGTCGCCGATCAGCGCATCGAGGGCGGCCGGATCGAACCCGTGCTCCGCCCCCGGAGTCTGTTTTCCTTTCTTCGAGTGAGCCATACCGACCCTCCCAGGTCAGAGTATGGCCTCACACACAGAATTTCGGACAGCCCCGAAAGGCCAACCCCGGCGTTTCCCGTCCTTTGTTAGTCCCGGTCCTTGTCAGTTCCGGTTTTTGTTAGTTCCGTTCCTAGTTAGTCCCGCCTTTTGTCAGTTCCGCTAGCGCTCCTGTTCCTCGCCTCGCCTCCCATGCCTAAGCCAGTCATTCTCGCCGTCGACGACGATCCTGAAGTGCTGAACGCTGTCGATCGTGATCTTCGCCAGCATTTTCGCGCCGATTATCGCGTCATCAAAGTCGGCTCGGGGAAGCATGCGTTGGAGACGACGCAGCAGCTCAAGCAGAGGGGGAATCCGGTGGCGCTCTTCCTCGTCGACGAGCGGATGCCGGAGATGACGGGGACGCAGTTTCTGAAGGAAGCGATCAAGCTCTATCCCGACGCGCGAAAGGTCCTGCTCACGGCGTACGCCGACACCGAAACGGCGATCCTCGCCATCAACCAGATCGGGCTCGATCACTATTTGTTAAAGCCGTGGGAGCCGCCGACGGAGCGGCTCTACCCCGTGCTGGATGACCTGCTCGGCGACTGGATGGCGAAGGCAAGGCCGCACTTCGACGGGGTGCGTGTCGCCGGGACGTCGTTGTCGGCGACGAGCTTCGCGCTCAAGGATTTCCTCTCGGGAAATCAGGTCCCCTACCAGTGGGTGGATCTCGACGAGGATGCGTCGATGCGCGCCGCGGTCGCGGCGCTGCCGGACGGGATGCAGAAGCTTCCCGTCGTGTTCCTTCCCGACGGCGAGACGATGGTGCAGCCGAGTCATCGCGCGATCGCCGAGAAGTTGGGGATGCAGACGCGGGCCAAGCAGAATTTCTACGACCTCGTCGTCGTCGGCGGAGGGCCGGCCGGACTTGCTGCTTCGGTGTATGGCGCTTCCGAAGGGCTGCGCACGATTCTCGTCGAGCGATACGCCACGGGAGGGCAGGCGGGGACGAGCTCGTCGATCGAGAATTACCTCGGCTTCCCGAGCGGAGTGACGGGGGCTGATCTCGCGCGGCGCGCGACGGCGCAGGCGAGGAAGTTCGGCACCGAGATTCTGACGGCGCAGGACGTCCTCGCCATCGATCGGAGCGATCCCTACCGCATCGTGAAGTTGTCCGACGGCGGGGAACTGAGAACGAAGGCAGTCCTCATCGCGCCGGGGATGGAGGTTCGGCGTCTCGATGCCCCGGGCTTGGAAGAGTTGGTCGGCACCGGCGTCTACTACGGCGCCGCGCTGACCGAGGCGGCGCGCTATCGCGACCGCGACGTGTTCGTCGTCGGCGGCGCGAACTCGGCGGGGCAGGGCGCGATGTTCTTCTCGCGTTACGCCCGCAAGGTCACGATGCTCATTCGCGGGCCGGATCTGAGCGCGGGGATGTCGCAGTATCTGATCGATCGCATCCACGAGACGAAGAACGTCGAAGTGCGGCCGCGGACGGTCGTCTGTGGCGCGCGTGGAACCGGACGGCTCGAGGCGGTCACACTCCGCAACGTCGACACTAACGAGCTGCACGACGAGCCGGCCGACGCGATGTTCATCTTCATCGGGACGGCGCCGCGCACGGAAATGGTGGCGGGGCTCGTCGAGCGCGACCAGCAGGGCTTCATCCTCACCGGTCGCGATCTGATGATCGACGGCCATGCGCCGCGCGGATGGAAGTTGATCCGTGATCCATTCCTGTTCGAGACGAGCGTGCCCGGCATCTTCGCAGCGGGCGACGCGCGCCGCGGTTCGGGCAAGCGTGTCGCGGCGGCGGTCGGCGAAGGGTCGGCGGTCGTCAGCATGGTACACGAGTACCTGGAAACGGTGTGAGTCCCACAGTAACGCCACCACCGGCCGACCTCGTCGATCGACTGTCCCAGCATCGCACGATCGGCAGCGTCCCTCGCGCGGAGCTGGAATGGGTCGCCGAACACGGCGAGTTTCGCCACGTGAACGCCGGCGAGATCGTCGGCCACAAGGGTGAGTTGCTCGAGGGCATGGTCGTGATGCTCACCGGCAGAGTCGAGGCGGCGCTCGATCGGGGCACCGGGCGTCGCTTTACCCTTTCGTCGGAAGGCGGCGAGATCACGGCGCAGTTGCCGTATTCGCGCGCCCGGGAGGCTCAGTTCGACATCGTCGCGGTGGAAGCGGCGGACATCGTGCTGATCCGTCGCGAGCTCTTTCCCGATCTCATTCGCGACTGTCCGACCATTGTGGAAATCGCCGTCCACGTCATGCTCGAGCGGGCCCGTTTGATGACGTCGGCGAGCGCGGCGGACGACAAGATGATGTCGATGGGACGACTCTCCGCCGGGCTTGCCCATGAGCTGAATAATCCGGCGTCGGCGGCATCACGGAGCGCGAAGCAGCTCGGTGGGGCGCTCACGACCGCTGAACATGCGGCCGAAGCGCTCGGGGCGTTGCAGCTCTCGGAGCGACAGCGCAGGCGACTGGAAGACGTCGCGAGCGGGGCGCTGATGCCGACGGCGACGGGCGTCTTCTCGGCGATCGAACGCGCCGATCACGAAGAGGACATCGCCGACTGGCTCGACTCACGCGGCGCGGATGCGACGCTGGCAGATACACTGGCGGAGAGCGGAGTGTCGCGGGATTCGCTCGACGCCCTCGCCGATGAATTCGACGGTACGGAGCTGGACGTGGCGCTCCGCTGGATCGGCGCCGTGTACATCGCCCGTACGTTGGCCGCGGAAGTCGAGCGTGCGACGACGCGCATCCACGATCTCGTATCGGCGGTCAAGCGGTTCACTTACATGGACCGCGCGAGCACACCCGAGCCGACGGACATCGCGCAGGGCATCAACGATACGGTGATGGTGCTGAGCACCAAAGCGAAATCGAAGGCGATCGCGATTCGCGTGGACATGCCACCACATCTCCCCAAAATCGTGGCGAACGCCGGCGAGCTCAATCAGGTTTGGGCCAATCTGATCGAGAACGCGATCGACGCCTTGCAGGAGGGCGGCGAAGTGCGGGTGATCGCACGCGTCGACGATCGTGAAGTCGTCGTCTGCGTGGTGGACAACGGGCCCGGCGTCCCGTTCGAGTTGCAACAACGAATCTTCGAGCCGTTTTTCACGACGAAGCCGATCGGTCAGGGCACAGGGCTCGGGTTGGATATCGCGCTGCGCACCGTGCGCCGGTTCGGCGGGCTGATCGCGCTCGACTCGAAGCCTGGACGCACGGAATTCCGGGTCGCGTTGCCGGTGTCTGCGCCGTCGGAAAACACGAATGCGGGACCGAAGCCGTGACGCTGCCGGCGACCGCGATGCGCACACCGCACGGAACAATTCTCACCGCGTCCGATGAAGAGATTCTGGCGCGGTTGTCGGCTCACCGTGCGCTTGGCGGCGCTCCGCGCGAGGAGCTCGAGTGGCTCGTGGCGCACGGCGAGCTTCGGCGATTGAATAGTGGTGAGGTGGTGGGCGCACCCGGCTGGGAAGCGAATGAGCTGATCGTGCTGTTGACGGGCCGCATCACCGTCTATCAGAGCAGGCAGGGCTCACGGCGCAGGGTCGCGGAGTGGCACGCCGGCGAGGTGACCGGCCTGTATCCGTACTCGCGCATGAAAAACGGAGTCTCCGACGTCATCGCCGAAGTCGAGACCGACACGTTCATCGTCATGCGGGACCAGTTCGACGGACTAACCCGCGACTGTCCGGAGATCACGGCGACGCTCGTTCACGCGATGGTCGATCGCGCGAGGATGTTCACATCGACGGACTGGCAGGACGAGAAGATGATGTCGCTCGGCAAGCTGTCAGCCGGGCTGGCGCACGAGTTGAACAACCCGGCGTCGGCCGCGTCGCGCAGCGCGACCAGCCTGACGGACTCAATCACGCAGCTCGCGGCAGCGTCGCGCGTGCTGGAGGCGGCGCGTCTGAACGACGGCCAGCTCGCGCGTATCGAAGCGTTTCGCGCGGCGTGCGCCGTCGACGCGACGCGATTGAATCCGATCGACCGGTCGGACCTCGAGGAAGAGATCGCGGACTGGCTGGACGCCCGCGCGATCGACAACGCGTCGGCCGAAGCGCTGGTCGACGCCGGCGTGTCCACCGCACTGCTTGACCAACTTGCCGGCGTCATTCAGGGGGAGGCGCTCGCCGCGGCGATTCGTTGGAGCGCGGCGTATCGGTCGGCTTGCTCGCTGGCAACAGACGTGAAGCGCGCCACCTCGCGGATATACGAGCTCGTGTCGGCGGTGAAGCGCTTTACGTACATGGATCGCGCTGCCGTGGCGGAGCCGTTCGATTTGGCGGCGGGACTCCGCGACACCGTGTTGCTCCTCACGACCAAGGCGCGCGACAAATCGGCGCGTGTGACGCTCGAGATCGCGGACGACGTTCCGCAGATTCCGGCATTCGGCGCCGAGTTGAATCAGGTATGGTCGAACCTGATCGACAACGCGTTGGACGCGATCGGCGAGGGCGGTCACGTTACTGTGCGAGCCGCGCGGAAGGGTGGTTCGGTCGTCGTGTCGGTCATCGACGACGGAGCGGGCGTTCCCGAAGACATCAAGGCGAAGATTTTCGATCCTTTCTTTACCACCAAGCCGGTCGGGCGAGGCACGGGCCTCGGACTCGACATTGTACGGCGCGCCGTCGAGCATCATCGTGCCCGCATCGAATTCGAATCAGCGGCCGGTGGTGGTCGGACGGAATTCAAGGTCGTGCTGCCGACCGATTCATCTCGTGGTGATCAACAATGACTCACACTCCTATTGAGTTGCCGGTTGATGCTTCGCTCGTCGATCGGCTCGCCCGCCACAAGACGCTGGGCGGCGTTCCGCGGGCCGAGTTGGAGTGGCTGGCGGCGCACGGGCGCCTGAAGAGCTATGGCGTCGGCGAGGTCATCGTTCCCCCCGGCGAGTCGGTCGTCGAGATGGTCATCATGCTCGAGGGGCACGCTACCATCTACATCGACCGTGGATCGGGACGGCGCAAGTTCATGGAATGGCACGGCGGCGACGTGACTGGCATGCTGCCGTACTCCCGGATGGGGCGTGCCCCGGGCTCGTCGGTGATCGAAGAGCCGAGTGTCGGCGTGGTGATCCACAAGGACTGTTTCCCCGAGTTGATTCGCGAGTGCCCTCACGTGACGGAGATCCTCGTCCACGTCATGCTCGATCGCGCGCGCCAGTTCACGTCGACCGACTGGCAGGACGAGAAGATGATGTCCCTCGGCAAGTTGGCGGCGGGGCTCGCGCACGAGTTGAACAACCCGGCGTCGGCTGTGGCGCGGGCGGCGAAGAGTCTCGAGGAGGGACTGACCGAGATGGAGGACGCGGGCTACGCGCTCGGCGCGATGCGCCTTGCTGATGAGGTATACGAAGAGATCGAAAGGTTACGGGCCGGATCGGTGATGTCGCGGAGCACGGGAGTATTCTCGGCGATCGAACGATCGGACCGTGAGGACGAGCTCTCGGATTGGCTCGAGGCGCACAAGATCGATGTCGGCGCCGCCCAGGCGCTGGTCGAGAGCGGCATCACGACCGAGGCGCTCGACGACTTGGCGGCAGTGCTGCAGGGCGAGACGCTGTCGACGGCGATTCGTTGGATCGCGGCCGGCTATACGACCCGTTCGCTCGCCGGCGACATCGAGCGGGCGTCGTCGCGGATTCATCAACTTGTCTCGGCGATCAAGCGATTCACACACATGGATCGCGCCACAGTAAGCGAGCCGGCGAGCGTCGTTCAGGGCATCACCGACACCGTGTTCGTGTTGAGCTCCAAAGCCAAGGCGAAGTCGGCGACTGTGAAAGTCGAGATCGATGAGAACCTGCCGATGGTCCGGTCGTACGGTGGCGAGCTCAATCAGGTGTGGTCGAACCTGGTGGAGAACGCGCTCGACGCGCTCGATCCGTCGGGTGGGGGCGAGGTCATCGTGTCGGCGTGCCGAGTGGGCGATCGCGTCGTCGTCCGCGTGATCGACAACGGCACGGGGATCGAGCCCGACGTGCAGAAGCGGATCTTCGACCCCTTCTTTACGACGAAACCCGTTGGAGAAGGGACAGGCCTCGGCCTCGACATCAGCCAGCGCATCGTTCGCGCGCACGACGGAAGCATCGAGCTGGATTCGCGGCCCGGGCGAACCGAGTTTCGCGTGTCCTTTCCCGCCGTGCTTCCGGCGGCTTCCGCATGAGGGAGAAGGCCGCCGAGCTGAGTCCGGAGCAGTTCCGCGCGCTCGGCCACGAATTGGTCGACCAGATCGCCGGCTTCCTGGTCGATTTACGCGAGAAGCCGGTCGCCCCGGACAGAACGCCGGCGCAAGTTCGCTCCCTGATCGGCGACCGCGGCGTGCCGGAGCAGGGCGAGGATCCACAAGCGATTCTACGCAACGCGGCCGAGTTGTTGTTCGATCACTCGACGTTCAACGGCCATCCACGGTTCTTCGGCTATATCACGTCGTCGGCGTCGCCGATCGGCGCACTGGCTGATTTGCTCGCCGCGAGTGTGAATCCCAATCTCGGGGCGTGGCAGCTTTCTCCCGTTGCCACGGAGATCGAACGACAGGCCGTGAGGTGGGTGGCCGAGCTCATCGGGTTCCCCGGGAACTGCGGCGGAATCATGGTGAGCGGCGGCAATATGGCGAACATGGTCTGCCTCATGGCGGCGATTCGCCGGAAGGCAACGTGGGACATGCGGCAAGCTGGAGCGGCTGGTGTGTCGCGAAAGCGCTTGATGTTGTACGCGTCCGGTGAGGTGCATACCTGGCTTCACAAGGGCGCCGATCTGTGCGGGCTCGGCCTGGATTCGGTGCGGGCGGTGGCCGTCGACGAAGGGCGAGCGATGCGGATCGACGATCTGCGCCGGCAGATCAAAGCGGATCGCGACGCGGGGCTCGAGCCGGCGTTCGTGGTCGGCACGGCGGGATCGGTGGGGACCGGCGCGATCGATCCGCTGCCCGAGATCGCGCGGCTGTGCAAGGACGAAGGTCTTTGGTTTCATGTGGACGGCGCCTATGGCGCGCCGGCGGCGATGCTCGCGGACGTTTCGCCGGCGATGCGTGGCATCG
>DATLPC010000199.1:0-2658 GCA_035535975.1 Gemmatimonadaceae bacterium
CCAAGCAATCTTCGACGAGGAGGTCACGCCTTACGGCTTCGACGCCACCGCGATCACTGCGACGGCGGTCCCCTTGACCGTTCCGTGCACGATATGGATCCCCTCGTCGCTCGGCATGTCCGAGGCCGATGCGCGCGAAGCCGTGTTCGATGCGCTCCAAGCTTACGTCGAATCGCTCCCGATCGGCGGTGTGGTGATCACGCCCGCGACGGGCAAAGTCTATTGGCGTGCGCTCCTCGGGGTCGTCGAGAACTCGATCCCGGGCATGCTCAAGGCGGTCCTATCGAGCGAAGTCGATATAGCGATCGCCGATGGCGAGGTCCCCACGTGGGCCGGCGACTTGACCGACACGACCGTTAATCAAGTGGTGGGCGCATGACGTTCCGTCAAAAAGCGTGGGACCTCTCGCCGTCGCGGCTCCGCACGAGCTCGGCGGCGAAGATGGTTTATTCGTTCATCGGCTTGCCGAACGACATGATCGCGCAAGCGTCGAAGGAGTCGCTCGAGGCGCGTTTCCCCGAGGTGTGCGCGGACGATGCCCTACCCTTTCACGGGCGCGATCGCGGCATCCGTCGCGGCATGATGGAGCCCGCCGAGAGCTACCGCGCGCGGCTTCTTCTTTGGATCGAATCGTGGCGCCGCGCCGGCGTGGGGCGCGGCATGCTCGACCAGCTCGCCGGTTTTCTCATCCCGCAAGAGACGCGGATCCGGATCTGGACGCAAGTCGGGGTCGTGTATACGCGCGAGGCCGATGGCACGTTCACGATCGAGCGAGCGACGGCGGGGCTTTGGAACTGGGATGGCCTAACGTCCTTGTGGGCGCGCTTTTGGGTCATCATCGATTCGGCCGGCGGTGTGCCGTGGTCCCGAGATGGGACGTGGAATGATGGCGAGCTTTGGGGCGACGATCCTAGCGCCTCGTGGGGATCGACGGCGACGATCGAGCAAGTGCAAGCGATCCGCGCGATCGTCGACGATTGGAAGCCCGCCGCGTCCGTCTGCAAAAACATAATCGTATCCTTCGACGCCTCGGCCTTCGACACCGGCGACACGGCGCCGCCGTTGCCTGATGGCACGTGGGGACCCTGGTCAAAGAACTCCGGTGGAGTGCAAGTCGCGGCGCGCGACTCGCGCGCAATCTACTGGGATGGAGTGAGCTAATGTCAACGACCTATTCGGGCAACTCGGCAAACAACCCGGCATCCATCACGATCCCTTCGGATGGTGACAGCAAGCCGGTCTCGAGCGTCAACGCGGCATTCGAGGGGCTCATGGACAAGATCGTCCATACCCAATTGCCGGCGAGCAACGCGGCCGAGTCGTATCCGCTCGCTTCGCGATCCCTCGCGCGCGTGCAACGCGGGGTCGCTACGTCGAGCCAAACGGCGGGCGTCTCGGATTGGTGCGTTCAGAACGGCTTCAATTGCGCGATCTTTTTGCAAGTCACGCTAGCGGCCGGCGCGGTGCTTTATCAACCGCTCGATCTGCCGGACGGTTGCACGCTTACGAGCGTGCTCGTTTGGCTCGCGGCGGCGCCCGGGAGTCACGGCGGTTTGCCGGTGACCATGCCATCGGCGCGGCTTTACAAATGCGATCCGACGACCGGCACGTTGACTCAGATCGGGATCACGACCGGCGACCCGAGCAACCTAGCAGCCTACGAGGCGGTTCACTTCATCTCGATCGGCGGCGGGATTAACGAGGTGATCGACAATGGAGTCTATCGATACGTTGTCGGCATCAATGGCGAGTCCGGCGGCGGCTCGATCGCGGGCCTCGAGTACATCGCGACAACGTGTGTTTTCACGACCACGAAGATGGATCCCGGTGCATCGTGAGCAAAGGGGCAAGGTGATCACATGACTCGCTTTTGGCTCGATCCGTTCAGCGTCCCGATCGAAGTAGACGGGGACATCATGCCGGCCCGCGCGGTCTTGCGGCTCGGCTCCGGACTCACCGCGGTAGACGATGAGGAGAACGATGCGACCGAGCTCCAGCTAACGGTCGGCGTCGAACTCGAGCCGCCGATCACGATCACCAATACCGATCCGTCCGAGGTCCCGTTCACGGTGAAAGCCGCCGCGCTGCAAGCGGCGCACGTACAAGACTGGAAGAACTCGGCGGGCTCCGTGATCGCCGCCGTCACCGCCGCCGGCTCGATGGTACTCGCGGCCCTCTCGACCGGCGTGCTCCATTCGGACTCGGGCGGCGCGATCACGAGCTCGCAGATCGTCAATGCAGACGTGAGCTCCTCGGCCGCGATCGCGACGTCGAAGCTCGGGCAATCGGGCGCGACCTCCGGTCAGTTCCTTGTCTGGAACGGCTCGGCGTGGGCGCCCTCGTCGACGGTGCCGGCGGCGGACGCGACCACCACGGGCGGGGTCCGGTTGACGAACGATCTCGGCGGGACGGCGACGTCCCCGACCGTGGTGGCGCTCACGGGAACGGCGGACGTGATCACCGTCCGAGGCGCTTCGCTCCGGTGGGGCTCCACCGTGGTCGGTCCGACGATCACGCAAGCGAGCACGTCGATCGCCGCGGGCGCAACGCTCACCGTCAAGGCTCAAGACGGGGACGGCGGCGGAGGGCTATCCCTCATCGCGGGGACTAGCACGGTCTCCGATGGCAACGGCGGAAACGTTTTCATCCAAGCCGGCG
>DATLPC010000200.1:0-9449 GCA_035535975.1 Gemmatimonadaceae bacterium
CTGGCGTCGATCGGCACATTGCAGACGAGCCGCTGATGCGCGAGCCCACGATCGCCCGCAACTACGCCGAGGCGCTGCTCGAGCTCGCGCAGCGCGGCGGCGACTTGCGCGGCTGGGGAGAGATGATCGACAGCATCGCCGACGCGATGGAGTCGGACCGCCGGCTGCGAGTCTTCCTCGAGTCGCCGCGCGTGAGCGCGCAGCAAAAGAACGCGATTTTCCAACGGGCGTACGGTAGCGCGCTCCCGCGCAACTTCGTGCGCTTCCTCCAGGCGCTCGTCAATAACCGACGGCAGATGCTCCTCCCGGCGATCGCGCACCAGTACCATGATCTCGTGGATCAAGTCGAGGGCCGAGTGCACGCTTCGGTGACTCTGGCTCGCGACGCCGACGAGGCCGACCGCGCGGTGGTGACGAATCAGCTGTCCCGCGCACTGGGCAAGACGGTCGTGCCGCATTTTCACGTCAACCCCGGGATCTTGGGGGGAGTCGTGGTGCGGGTCGGCGATACGGTTTTGGATGGATCCGTGCGGCGACGGCTCGCGACGCTGCGCAGCAAGATGCTCGGCCGGGGTTGAGCTAATCGCGGGACCGTCAGTACCAGCTAAAGCAATGAAGGAATCAGAACGGGGCGGCGACCGGTGGTCGCCGCCCCTCCGCCGTTTTGCTGCCAGCTTTAGCCGTTAGCCGCGGACCGTTTGCTCCGCCCTTGACCAACGAGCCGTCCAGCTATCCCGTATACCTTGGTTGGACCACCCGTATTCCACTCGTCCCCTCGTTGGAGCCCGGTATGAATCGAATTTCCCCCACCCCGCTGGCGCGGTCGTTCCTCCTCGCCACCGTCACCGGCCTCGTGCTTGTCCTGCCGCTGTCCGCGCAGAACAACGTCACCCAGCAGGGTTGGAACCCCAAAGAGGTCTTGGCGAAAGAAACGTACGTCAAGCCGCCGGAGATCGTCGAGCGGATCGTGACCGCGCCGCGAAACAACGTGGCGTTCACGAATCCCAGCCCCGATCACCGCTACTTCCTCAAGACGGAAAGCGAAGGCCTGCCGTCGATCGAGGTTTTCGGCAAGGCGCACTACCGCCTGGGCGGCGTCGAGATCGACTACAAGGCGAATCGCGCCCGTGCGCTCACGACCCGCGGCAGCATCGGTCTCACCCTTCTCGACCCGACGAGCGGCGCGTCCCGCACCATCGAGACGCCGAAGGGCGCCATCGTGAACGGGGCGACCTGGTCGCCCGATGGTAAGTCCATCGGCTATATCGCGAGCTTCGATGCCGCGACGCACATCTACGTCGCCGACGTCGCGAGCGGGAAATCGGTGCAGATCACCAAGACGCCGCTTCTCGCCACGCGCGTGACGAGCTTCGACTGGACGGCCGACGGCAAGAGCATCGTGACGGTGCTGCTGCCCGACAATCGCCCGGCTGAGCCGAAGCGTCCCGAGATCGAGACCGGCCCGCTCGTGCGTACGAGCGAAGCGGGGAAGGTTCTCCAGAACCGCAATTACGCGAGCTTGCTGCGCGATCCGTACGACAAGGACCTCCTCGATTACTACACGATGGGTCAGCTCGCGCTGATCGACGTGAAATCGAAAGCCGTGAAGAAGATCGGCACGCCATCGCTGATCACGAGTGTCGATGCGTCCCCGGACGGCCAGTATTTCCGCGTGACGCTCCAGACCAAGCCCTACTCGTACCTCGTCCCGGTGGCGAATTTCGGGACGGTCGAGCAGCTGTGGGACGCGAGCGGCAAGGTCGTCACCGAGTTGAACAAGACGAATCTTCGCGAAGGCACGGGCGGCGCGAACGACACGCTGCCGTTCGCGGGCGGCGCCGGTTTTGGCGGCCGTGGCGCGGCGGGGAGCGACACGGGCAAGCGGAACCTCCAGTGGAATCCGGTCGGCACCGGGCTGGTGTATCTCCAGGCAGAGCCCGCACCCGCCGGCGCCAATGGCGCCCGCGGTAACGCAGGTGGCGGCGGCGCGGGCCGTGCCGGCCGCGGCGGCGCGGGCCAGGGCGCAGCAGCGAACCGCAAAGATCGCCTTTTCGTGTGGTCGCCGCCGTTCGGTGCAGCCGACAGCAAGCAGATCTTCGAAGCGAACACTCGTGTGACGTCGGTCGAATTCAGCGGCGACGGCAAGACACTGTTCGTCAACGAGGGGACCGATCTCTACGCCGTGCGTCTCGCCGATCCGACCAAGCACCTCGAGATCGCGAAGGGCGCGACCATCGCGGCGGGCGGCCGCGGCGGTCGGGGCGGCGCGGGTGGTGGCGGTGGCGGCCGTGGTGGCGTGACGAACGACTCGGCGTTCTATGCGAACCCGGGCGCGCTCCAGACGAAGCGCGGCCCGAACGGCGCGCCGGTCGTGATCGTCGGTTCCGACAACAAGACGGTTTTCCTCGAGGGGACGCAGTACCAGCGTGACTGGGCGCGTTCGGCGCCGCACGCGTTCGTCGACAAGGTCGACATCGAGACGGGGCAGAAGTCGCGCGTCTTCGAGTCCAAGGGACCGATGGACGAATCAGTCGTTGCACCGCTCGACGACGACTACTCGAAGGCGATCGTCGTGAAGCAATCGGCGACGACCGTGGCGGACTCGTACCTGCGCGACCTGAAGACGGGCAGTGAGACGAAGCTCACGAAGAACGTCGACTTCGCGCCGGATGTGACGCTCGCTCAGCGCAAGCGCCTGCTCGTCGAGCGCCCGCGCGATAATTACAAGTTCTACATCGACGTGACGTTGCCGAAGGACTACCGCGAAGGCACGCGTCTGCCCGGCATCATCTGGTTCTACCCGACGGAATTCTCGACGCAGCAGGAGTACGATCAGCGTCGTCGCACCACGAACATCAACCAGTTCCCGAACGTCGCCGCGCGCAGCCCGGAGATCTGGGTGACGCAGGGCTACGTCGTGATTCAGCCGGTGGACATCCCGATCGTTGGGCCGACGGGCCGCATGAACGACCACTACGTCGACGAGCTCCGTGAAGATCTCGACCTCGTGATCGACGCCGTCGACAAGGCCGGCTACCTCGATCGCGATCGTCTGGGAATCGGCGGCCACAGCTATGGCGCGTTCAGCACGATGAACGCGATGACGCACACGCCGTACTTCAAGGCGGGCATCGCCGGCGACGGCATGTACAACCGCACGCTGACGCCGTTCAACTTCCAGAACGAGCGTCGCACATTCTGGGAAGCGAAGGACACCTACCTCGAGATGTCGCCGTTCGTCTTCGCTGATCGCTTGAGCGGCGCCATCCTGATGTATCATTCGCTCGAAGATCAGAACGTCGGCACGGATCCGATCTCGTCGATCCGCATGATGCAGGCGCTTCAGGGGCAGGGTAAGCAGGCGGCCCTGTACATGTACCCCTACGAAGATCACGGGCCGGCGACGCGTGAGTCCGATCTGGATCAGTGGGCGCGGTGGATCGCGTGGTTTGATACGTACGTCAAGAATCCCGCGAAGAAGGGAGCGGTAATCCCCTGAGCATTTTTTAGGGCATAAACGGCGCTTTTAGACAGCGCTTGTAGGCGGCGCTTTTAACAAGCGCTTGCAAACGACGCTGGCAAGAAACGCTCGAACTGCGCTAGTAAGAAACGCTCGAACTGCGTAAACAACGACGCCGGGAAGAACCAATAGCGTTTTTCCCCGGCGTCGTTTAAATGCGCTCTTTAAGAGCGCGGTTTACGAGCGCCGCTAACAAGCGCGGTTTGTGCCCTAGGTTTCATAGAGTTTGGGCGGCGTCAGATCTTCATCCGCGATCTGCGCGATTTGCTCGGCGTCGCGCCAGGCGCCTTCCAGAACGGCGAGCTCGCCTTCCATCGCTCGCCGTTCGCTTTCCTCGTGAACGGACATCTCGAGCGCGAGACGTTCCGTTGGCGAGAGCTTCATGGCGCCGAGGCGCCGGTAGACGTTGACGAGCGACTGAATGCGCCCACGGCGCCAGCCGTTGCGCGACGAGGCGGCGCTGAGGAAGCCGTTGGCGTCTCCCGCCGCTTCGATTTCGCGCACCGCGTCCTCAACGCTGGCGTTCGGCGCGCCGAAGCGGTTGGCGCCAGAGATGATCTTGCCCGTGGCGATCATCGCTTCCGTCCCGGTGAACTCCGACCAGCCGGTGTCGTGCTGGACGGCAAGATTCGCCGAATCCGAGTTGCCGTTGACTCGGAGCTCCGCGTCGCCGATATGCTTGGCGCGCACGGTGATGATGCGTCGGCCATGCGCCAGTCTGGCGACCACCCGGTCGTGCTGGACGTAGTCGCGCGCCGCCAGGACGCCGATGATCGGGATCGCCCCCATCACGGTCGTGATTCCTGGAACGGCCACGATTGAAATGGCGCCGAGCGTCAGGGCCGGCGCGATGGTCGGGCCGATCGCCACGCCGGCGATCGCCGCGGCGGCAATACCCGTCGCGGCGACGACGTGTGTTCGGCGCCGTCGCGTGCTGAAATGCCGGCCATAACGCCAGGCGGCGAACTCAGGACGGAGCGGGGAACCGATGCGAATGAGCTCGAGGCCGTCGCCCACTCGAGCAAGGCCGATGTTATCCGTCGAAACGCGAACGAGTGTCTCACGGAACATGCGCTCGCAATCTTCGATCGCTTCCCACCGCTCCTCGAGTGGGGTGAGGTTCCATCGCGAGCAATCGGCGCAGATGACCCACAGCCTGCCCTTTCGCGGATCGAACGCTAATCTGCGTCCGATCGGGAAGTGCTCGACGCTTTCATTCGTCCCCAGCGCGTGGTTGCAGAAGATGCAGGTCGAGTACATTGCAGACGGTTTTGTCGGACGGACGAGCGACGAACCCCAACCGTCCGTTTGTCCGGAATATGAGCCACGTCCGCGCTCCTGACGAGCACGTCGGTGTCCGGTTAATCAACTCGTAATGAAGGGTCGGAATGCTCCTCGCGCTATACACCTTTGGCCTTCTGCAGCAGGCGACGTTCCAGGGCGCCACGACACCGCCGTCCGGTGACACCACCGGCTATTGGCAGCAGAGTATCCACTATCGCATCGTCGCCACGCTCGACGAGGAGCAGAACAAGCTCCGAGCGGACGGGGTGCTGACGTACGTCAATCACTCGCCGGACACGCTCCGCGAGATGTACTTCCATCAGTACCTGAATGCGTTTCGTCCCGGCTCGAAATGGAGCGCCCGGGACGAGAAGGAGAACCGGGTCCGCTTTCAGGAGCTCGCGGAACCGAACTACGGCTACGAGCGCTTTCGCGAGGCGCCGGTCGTGGGAGGCGTCCCGGTGATCATAGACTACCCGGGCGCGCCGGACAGCACCGTCGTGCACTTCAAGCTGCCGAAGGGGCTCGCACCAGGCGATTCGGTCGACATCCGGTTCGTCTGGGACGCGCGTCCGTCCACGGTGACGCGGCGGCAAGGTAGACGCGGCCGCACCTTCGACTTTGCCCAGTGGTATCCAAAGGTCGCCGTCTACGATCGCGCGGGTTGGGAGCCGAACGCGCTTGTTCCGGCGGGTGAGCTCTACGGCGAGTACGGCTCCTACGACGTGACGCTGATCGTGCGCGACGACCAGGTGTTGGCGTCGACGGGTGTTCCAATTTCCGGCGATCCCGGGTGGGCGCGCGTCTCACGCAACGGTCCGCCGCGCACTGCCTTCGATGCCTACGGTCGGTCGCCCGACGAGGCTCTGGCGGCGCCGGCCGGCTTTCGCGCCGTGCGTTTCGTCGCCCGCGACGTTCACCATTTCGCATGGAGCGCGTCGCCGGATTACCGCTATGAAGGCGGCACATATGTCCGCCAGGTTGCGTCGCGCACGCACTTCCCGACGTGGGATACCGTTTCGGTGAATGTGTTGTTCAAGCCTGGCGACGACACTACCTGGGGCGGCGGACGCGCGGTCGAACGAACGCTATTCGCGCTGCGATGGCTCGAGTCGATCTACGGACCCTACGCGTATCCTCAGATCACGAACGTGCACCGGCTCGACCCGGGCGGCACCGAGTTCCCGATGATGATCATGGACGGCTCGGCAAGCCAAGGGCTCATCCTCCACGAAGCCGGGCACATCTTCACGTACGGAATTCTCGGCAACAACGAATGGCGCTCCGGGTGGATGGACGAAGGACTGACCGACTACCAGACCGACTGGGCGGAGAAGCTCACGCCGCAGGAGCGTATCGGTGTGGCCTTGCCGCCGCCGAGGCTTCCCGAGGGCTATCGCGTCGAAGCAGTCGCGATTCCCGGCAAGGACAGCACGAACCTGGACGAGTGGAAGCTCGAGATGCTCGGTCGCGCGCAGCCGATTGGGACGAGCGCCGCGGACTTCAGCGAGTTCGGGATTTATAACGCGATGATCTACGATCGCGCGAAGCTCATGTACGGACAGCTTCGCGACGTGATGGGGGACAGCACCTTCCGCGCGTTTCTCCGTGATTACTACGCGACGTGGGCGCTGAAGCACGTCGACGAGCGGGCGATGAAAGCGTCGGCCGAGCGCACCTACGGTCACGCGCTGAGCTGGTTCTTCGAGCAGTGGGTGCACGGCACCGGCTTGATGGACTACTCGGTCGAGGGGCAGTCGACGGCGGCGGCGAATGGCGGCTATCGCACCAGCGTGCGCGTCGTGCGCCGCGGTGCGTTGCGCCACCCGATGCCGGTCGGCGTGCAGACGGCGTCGGGCTGGACGATCGGCCGCGGCGATGCGTTGGTCGATGATCAAGTGGTCGTCGTGGACACACGCGAGCAGCCGACGCGCATCGAGCTCGATCCATACCACGTGACGTGGGATTGGGATTGGCGAAACAACACGCCGACGGGCTACCTCATCACACTGCCCGAACCGAAAATCGTTTACAACTGGCCCTATCTGAACCAGAGCGATCGCCGCCACACGCTGGTCGCCCTCGCGCCGGCGCTCTGGATCAGCCAGCCGCAGGGCGGCATCATCGGCGTTCGCGCCAAGACGAACTATCTGTCCGACGTGGACGTTCACGACGGCGGCATCGGGTTCTCCACGCGCAACGCGAAATCGCCGGACGGCGCGCGGGCCAGCGATCTGTCGCGGCTCCAGTTTTGGGCGCGCGCCGAGAACATCTATCTGCCGTGGGTGGAATCGCGGCCGGAGATGGGGTGGGCGGGCGACGTGAACTATGTCGACGGTCTGTTCAAGACCGGCCTCTCAAAAAGTTGGGACTTGAGTCCGTTCATCCTGACGCCCGGCCCCAAGATCGACGCGAAAGCGTACGCGACGTTCTCGGTGCCGAGCGACTCGCTGATGTTGCCGGAACAATGGTCACCCTCGACGGTGACCGAGGTTGGCGGATCGGGCTCGTATCGCAGCACCATTTTCCCGGACAGTGAGTACGTCAACGCGCACGCGTCGCTCGGGTTGGGCTTGGCGGCGAGCGCGTTGGCGTCGCGGACCGAACACACGCGCGGCTATCTGCGCGCTGAAGGCTCGGTCGGCGCGGTGCGGAACATCGTGGGTACGGCGTCTCAGCTCCACGTCAGGCTCTTTGCCGGGCTCGCGCACAACGCGCCACGTCAGCGCTCGATCTTCGCATCTTCCCAGGATCCATTCGAGACGTTCCGGAACGATCTCTGGCGCGCGCGGGGCGCGTTGTTCAAGCGCGACGGTTTCAACTACCTGCCGTTGGGCGGCGCGGCGCTCCGCGGTTTCAAGACCGACATCGCGCTCGACGGCGTGATCGCGACGAACGTGGAATTCGTGCAACGCCTGTTCGACGTTCAAGGACAATGGGGACGCGGCTCGCTCTCGTTCAGCGCGTTCGGTGATGCCGGTAACGGCACGTCGAAATACACCGTCTTGCAAGACAACTCTTCGTTCGTCGATGCCGGCGCCGGGCTCGTTGCCCGAGGCCGTATCTACGATCGTCCTGTCTACCTACGACTGGATGCGCCGATTTTCGTGAACCACAGCGGTCTGGCGGGTGGCACGGGCCTTGGCGGCCACGGATCAATCGCGCGACGGTGGACGATCACCGTCGGAGATCTCTGGTAGGCGTCAAGGACTCTTATCGCGGTCGCTCCAAAGGATGGTGAGTACCATCCAGAGGGCGATCGCCCCCGCGAGCACGAATCCCCACGTCGCGAGCGCGCGTCGATAAGGAATGAGCATGGCGCTCGCGACGAGCAGGCCGGCGAGGACGAGCCCGGAGAAGACGCGGTTCGCGACTTTTTGCAGGCCTTCGATGATCAGCGTCAGCTGGGGAACGTCGATGCGCGTCGTGAACTCGTTGCTCGCCATGCGCGACGTGATGATGTCCAACCGGTGCGGCAGCGCCATGAGCAAGTCGCTGCCTTCGGTCGCCAGCTGATAGAGGTGGCGGGGATTCAACTCGCGGCGAGCGCGGTCGGCGGCGATCTGATTCCCGAACTCGCGGATCGTCGGGATCGGGCTGTAGACGGGATCGATCGCCCGCGTAACGGAGCCGAGGTTGAAGAGCGCTTTGGCGAGCAGGGTGAGCTCGGCGGGGAGGCGCAGTCCGCGCTGGTAGGAGATGTTGATGATGTCGTAGAGCACCTTGCCGGTGTCGAGCTCGCCCATGCTGAGGTTGAAGGTGCGCGCCATCAGCGCGGCGATCTCCCGCACGTAGGTCTCGCGGTCGAAACCCGGCAGCTCGGTACCAACCTCGATCAGTGTCTCGGCCGCGTCGTCGCCACGGTTGTCGGCGAGATCGAGCAAGAGACGCACGATGTGTTCGCGCAGGGTCGCCGAGAGGCGGGCCGTCATGCCGAAGTCGATCAGGGCGAGCTTGACGTCGACGTCGGGCGGCTGCGGGGCGGCGCGGCGCTGCGCCTCATTCTCGATCCGTGAGAGCGGCGTCGCCGCGGGACGCTGGACGGCGCGACGGTCGGCGGCCCTTGCCTCCGACGGCGTCGGCGGGTTTGCGGCATCGGCCATGACGACAAACACGTTGCCGGGATGCGGGTCAGCGTGGAAGTGTCCGTCGATCGTGATCTGCTTGAGGTACGCCCGGGTGAGATCATCGGCGACGGGCCCGAAATCGTGCTCGATGCGCGCGAGCGGCGAGATCGAATCGAGCTTCGAGCCGCGAATGCGTTCGGTCGTCAGGACGCGTTCCGTCGTATAGCCTTCAATGACTCGCGGAACGAGAATGCGGGGAAACTCGGCGAGCGTGCGCCGAAAGATCGCCGCGTTGCGAGCTTCGACGCGGTAATCGAGCTCGTCGCTCAGCGCACGCTCGAGCTGCTGCACGACACCGATCATATCGATTTTGGCGCCGGCGGACGTGTGCTCGGACAGGAACGTCGCGAGCGCGTGAAAGAATTCCAGATCGTCGGCGAGCAGATTTCGGATGTGTGGACGCTGAACCTTGACGACCACGGGCCGGCCGTCGCGCAGCTCGGCGGCGTGCACCTGTCCGAGGCTCGCCGTGCCGAGTGGCTCTTTGTCGAACGTGGCGAACAATTTGCTCAGTCGAG
>DATLPC010000201.1:0-2639 GCA_035535975.1 Gemmatimonadaceae bacterium
ACGGGGTTATCGCGCGCATCCGTTGGAACGTGACGCGTCGGGCGCGGCTAGGCTGTTCGACTAGGTGAGCGACCAGCGGTACGACATCGCGATCCTCGGCGGTGGCCCCGGCGGGTACGTCTCCGCGCTCTACGCCGGGGCGAAGGGCGCGCGGGTCGCCCTCGTCGAGCGGGATCGTGTGGGCGGCATCTGCGTGACCGTTGGGTGCATCCCGTCGAAGGCGCTGCTCGACTCGAGCCACGGGTTCTGGTTCGCGACGCACGGCGAGGACCACGGCATCACCGTTCAGGGTGCATCGTTCTCGCTGCCGAAAGCCGTCGCGCGCAAGGATGCGGTCGTGAAACAGCTCGTCGGCGGGATCGAACTTCTGCTCAAGGCACGCAAGGTGGATCTCTTCACCGGCAGCGGGACGCTGACATCCCCGGGCGAGCTCAGGGTGAAGGCGACCGACGGCGAGCGCTCGATCAAGGCGAACGCGATCATCGTCGCGACCGGCTCGAAGGTCGGCATCCCGCCGATCAAGGGACTCGCGGAGGCGAAGCCGCTCGACAACGTGGGCGCCCTTGCGCTGCAGGAGATCCCGAAGCGGCTGATCGTGATCGGCGCCGGCGCGATCGGCCTCGAGCTCGGCACGTTCTACGCGGAGATCGGTGCCAAGGTGACGGTGCTCGAGATGCTGCCGCAGCCGCTCGGCTATGCGGATCCGGAGCTCGTGCGATTGCTCGTCCGAGCGCTCGCGGCGAAGGGCGTCGAGATCAAGACGAACGCGAAGGTGACCGAGGTCGTCCGCACGGGCAAGACCGTCACCGTCACATACGAGATCGAGGGCAAATCGGAGTCGCTCGAGGGCGATGAGGTGCTCCTGGGCGCCGGCCGCGTCGCGAATTACAGCGGCGTGGAGAACGCCGGCCTCAAGACTGAGCGTCTGGGGATCGTCGTCGACGAGCGGATGCGCACGAACGTCAGCGGAGTGTGGGCGATCGGGGACTGCATCGGCGATGCGCGGGCGCCCAAGCTCGCCCACGTCGCGAGCACCCAGGGCGAGGTCGCGGTCGACGTGATCCTCGGGGAAGACGCGAAGATGGATTACGACGTCGTACCGAACGTCGTGTACACGCATCCGGAGGTCGCGACGGTCGGGCTCACGGAGGCGCAGGCGAAAGAGAAGTATCCCGACGCGAAGGCGTCCCGATTCTCGTTCAGGGCGTCCGGCCGCGCGCTCGCGCTCGGCGAGAGTGACGGCGTCATGAAGCTCGTCACGGCCGGCCCGCACGGCCGCATCCTGGGCGCGCACGTCGTCGGGCCGAACGCGAGCGAGCTCATCGCCGAGGCAACGCTCGCGATGCGCCTCGAGTCGACGACCGACGACGTCATCGCGACCATCCACGCGCACCCGACGCTGGCCGAGACCTTCCGCGAAGCGGCCCTCGTGGCCGCAGGCACGGCGATCCACACGACGGGGCGCTAGCCCTGGACCCCGCGGAAGCGGCCTCGTTCGCGCAGCTTCTGACCGCCTCGCCCGGCGACATCCTGCTCTTCGATCGGCCAAATGGCGGGCTCGGCATGGTCATCAGCTTCCTGACGCGGTCGCCCTACTACCACGTCGCGATCTTCGAGAGGGGCACGGACACGATCGAGGCGCGGCAGCGCGGCGTGGTGCGGCGCGACCTCCGTTCGAGGGAGGGCGGCCACAGCTGGACCGTGATCGGAGCACCGCAGGGCCGCGGCGAGGCGGCGCTGGAGTGGGCCCGGTCCCAGCTCGGCGACAGGTTCGATCGGTTCGATTTCCTGGTCATCCTGTTCGACCGGATCATCGCCGGGCTGCAGATCCACTACGAGCCGTTCGGGAAGTACTCGTGCGGCGAGTTCGTCGCGCGGGCGTTCCGCGAAGCGGGTGTCGTGCTGTTCCCGGACCTGCAGGACGCCGATGTCGAGCCGGCCGACTTTGCCCGATTCCTGCCGCCAAAGGACTAGCCGAGAGACTTCTCGCGACTCGCTGAATTTGGTATAGGGAACGCGTGGAGAAGCGGTGTTCAAACTGCAAGCAGATCAAACCGCTCACAGACTTCGGATTCAAGAATCGCGCCGAGGAGCTGCTGCAACCGTGGTGTCGCATGTGCGAACGCATCTACAAGCAAGCGTGGTATCTGCGCAATCGGGAGCGGCACATTGCCAACGTCGCGGTCAACAAGCGCCGCGTTAGGAGCGCGACTCACTCGCGCGTATTGGCATATCTGAGGGATCATCCATGCGTCGATTGTGGTGAAGGTAATTTGCTGGTTCTCGACTTCGATCACATTCGAAGCAAGCGTTGGAGCATCTCGTACATGGTCAGTTGCGGATTTCCATGGGCGACGATCGTCGACGAGATCAAGCGATGCGAGGTTCGTTGCGCGAACTGCCATCGGATCAAGACCGCCCGGGAGCGTGGCTACTGGGACAGGTTCACGGACGGGCAGATATCCGAGGATGCGGACGCATACGCGGTCGTGGCTGATAATTGGCCTCGGGCCGTTAGCTCAGTTGGATAGAGCGTCCGCCTTCTAAGCGGAAGGTTTCGTGGGTTCAAGTCCCACACGGCCCGCAGCGATTACGCCTTTGGCGAAGGAAACTGAGGATCCAGGCTCGGGTCGAGCCGC
>DATLPC010000202.1:0-35816 GCA_035535975.1 Gemmatimonadaceae bacterium
TCTCATCAACCCCGCCGCGCGTCCCGTCATCGGCCACCGCGGCGACTCAGCGCACTTCCCCGAAAACACGATCCCGTCGTTCGATCGCGCCGTCGAGCTAGGCGTGGACGCCATCGAGTTCGACCTGCGCGTCTCGCGCGACGGCGAGATCGTCATCATTCACGATCCGACGGTCGATCGTACGACGAACGGCACTGGCGCGGTCAACTCTCTGACCCTCGCCGAGCTCAAGCAGCTCGATGCCGGAGCCCGATTCAGCCCCGACGGCGGCCGGACGTTTCCCTTCCGCGGGCAAGGTCTGTCGATCCCCACATTCGACGAGATGCTCGCCCGCTACGCTTCGATTCCGCTGCTCATCGAGGTGAAGATCCCTGAGGCAGGGCAGCGGGCCCCCGCCGTCCTCGATCGCCACAAAGCGTCGCGCCGAGTCTTGCTCGATTCGACAGACGCTGAAGCGCTCGAGCCCTTTCGTGGGCTGTCGCTTATCACCGGCGCGAGTTTGCGAGACGTCGTTTCGATTCTCCCGCAGACACTGCTTGGCCTGCCGCTTGGGCAGGTTTCGTATCGGGCGTTCTGCGTTCCGCTCTGGTACAACGGGATTCCAGTTCCCGTTCGACGTTTGGCACGGGCGGGCCGCCGAAGCGGAATTCCGACGCACGTCTGGACGATCAACGACCCGCGGGCCGCCGAAGATCTTTGGCGCGGCGGCGTCAACGGAATCATCTCGGACGATCCGGGCGCGATGCTCGAGCTGCGTCGACGGATTGGGACGTCCGCCGGGGAAAAACCGGCGAATCAATAGCGACGCGCTGAAATCGCAGGCCGTACACGCGGCCCTACGATTTGTGATATTCTTCTAAGTGGTTTTCACGGATTGCGATGTCTGCTTGTCTATCAAGCCGCTTAGCATATAGCTGTCCACATCGCCATCCAGCCCGTTTCTACGGCGACCGAGCCTGAACTTCCACGGAATGACACGCGAAACTCGCTTCACACGCCAGCTCGGTATCGATCTGCCACTCATTTGCGGCGCGATGTATCCCTGCTCGAACCCGGAGCTCGTGGCCGCCGCGTCAGCGGCAGGAGCGATCGGCATCGTTCAACCGGTGTCGCTCACGTTCGTCCACGGTCACGAGTTCAGAGCAGGGCTGCGCCTGATCAAGAATCTGACGAGCCGCCCTTTTGGCATGAACGCGCTAATCGAGAAATCGTCACGCCACTACCACGAGCGGCTCGTCCGCTGGGTCGATGTCGCGCTCGAGGAAGGGGTTCGCTTCTTCATCACGTCGCTAGGAAACCCGCGGTGGGTCGTCGACCGAGCAGCCCAAGCCGCCGGCATCGTCTACCACGACGTCACCGAGCGCAAATGGGCCAACAAGGCGATCGATGGCGGCGTGCACGGGTTGATCGCGGTCAACAACGTCGCTGGCGGTCACGCAGGACGGCTCTCCCCTGAGGCCCTTCTCGACGACCTCGCGGGCCTGGGTCTCCCGGTCATTTGCGCCGGAGGTGTGGGCGACCCGGCGACCTTCCGCCGCATGCTCGATCTGGGCTACGACGGCGTCCAAATGGGCACCCGATTCATCGCCACGTCGGAGTGCAACGCTCACCCCGACTATAAGGCCGCGATCGTCCGCGCCGAGCCGGAAGACATCGTCCTCACTGAGCGTCTGACCGGTGTCCCCGTCTCGGTCATCAATAACGAGTACATCCGTCGACTCGGTACGAGAAGCGGCCCCATCGCCCGCTGGATGCTCCGTCACCGCCGAACCAAGTACTGGATGCGGAGCATCTACGCCGTGACGTCCATGCGGCGGCTCAAGAAGTCATCCCTGACCTCGGCCGGGGCGAACGAGTACTGGCAAGCGGGCAAGAGCGTCGCCGGCATCGACTCCGTGAAGCCCGTCGCCGACCTGGTGCGCGAGTTTGCCGCCGCCCTCGCCGACAGTTAACTCGTACCCAACCAAAATCCCGCGTTAGGGGTCAGACTCCATTCCAGAATTGGAGTCTGACCCCTAACTCGGGCGCCAATTCGGGCGCGATTCGGGGTTAGCGAGCCAACCCAACCCTCCCCTCCCGCCGTGTGTCTATGGGGTGGTTCTGAACCGCCCGGGCAACGGAAGCACCTGCTGTATCGTGACTGATTCCAAGCGTCTCAACGATCGACAGCTCGTTTCTCGGTGCCTCGGCGGCGATCCTGCCGCGGAGCGCGCGCTCTACGACACGCATGTCGAGCGCATCTACCGGCTGATGCATCGGATGGCCGGGGACGCCGATCTCGCGGCGGATTTCACACAGGACACGTTCATTCGCGCCTTCGACCGGCTGGACCAGTACCGCGGCGAATCGTCGTTGGCGACCTGGCTGCACACCATCGGCGTATCGGTGGCGCTCAACGGGATGAGAAAGGTGAAACGGCTGCGCGGACGAATCGAAAGCGTGGACGGCGTCGAAGGCTCGCCGAACCTGGTGGTTGGACCCACTGGATTCACCGGCGATCTCAGGGCGCGGCTGCACGCCGCGATCGACGCGCTGTCCGAGAAGCTGCGGCCCGTATTCGTTATGCACGACATCGAGGGATACACGCACGAGGAGATCGCGGGGACGCTCAGCATTCCCGTGGGGACCTCCAAGGCACGGTTGTTCGACGCCCGCGCCAGACTCCGTCTTGCCCTGGCGGCATTTGCAGGAGATCACATCGCATGAACGACGATCAACTAGACGAATTCCTGGCCGATGCAGCTCGCGACTACAACGCGCCGAGCGACGTGCCGCGCGACGCCATGTGGGCGCGCATCGCCGAGGCGCGGAAGCAGCGGACGGTGGCGGCGCCGAAACGTGCAGCGCGCATCTGGCTGTGGACGAGCGCCGGCATTGCGGCGGCGCTGCTGATCGGAACGGGCATCGGCATCGGCCGCCGAATGGAGCGGACTTCCCCGGTCGGCAGCAGCGTGGTGGCTTCTCGCGACGCGAACGGTCGCCGCGACACAACCGCTCCGGCGGCGGCGCGGCGCGACGTAGCGGTCGCGCCGCGAGAGTCGAGCGTGTCCGCGGTCCGCGAGGCAACGCGGGAAGCTGCCGGCCCGGATCGGACACTCGCCTATCAGCTAGTCGTGCTGCAGCACCTCGCCGGCACTGAAGCGATGATCACGTCATTCAGAGCGTCGGCGCGGAATGGCGAGACCGACGCCCACGTGAGCAAGTGGGCCCGCGAGCTCCTCGGCACGACGCGGCTACTCGAGGCCTCATCGGCCGCCGATGATCCCGTGATGAAGCGGCTCCTCGAGGACATGGAGCTGGTGATCGCGCAGATCGTTCAGTACACGAATCGCGGAACCAACGACCCTGAGGAGCTCGATCTCATCGAGCAATCAATCAAGAAGCGCGGCGTGATCACGAAGCTGCGCAGCACCGTTCCCGCCGAGGCAGGCTTGGCGGGCATTCGAGGATGAGGATCATGAATCGCACTTTGCACATCGTCTGTGCCCTGATGGTGGCTTCCGCGACGGCGCGGGCGCAGGCAAGCGGCAGCAGCGCCGGGACGAAAGCGGCGCCGGATCGCGCTGACTCGCTCTATCGCGCCGGCCGAACGGCGATCGACAACCGCGACTACCGCCGCGCGGCGAACGTGCTGCAACAGATGACGGAGCGCTATCCCCAAGCCGATCGCGCCGGAGACGCGCTGTATTGGCGGAGTTGGGCACTGTACCAGCTGGGATCGAATTCCAATCGCGGTGATCTCGACGACGCCATGGCCTCGCTCGATCGCTACATGGCGAATTACGGTAAGAACGCGCGCATGGCGGACGATGCGACGGACCTCTACGGTCGGATCCGCGCCGCGCAGGCGAAGCTCGGCGACGCCCGGGCGGCGGGCGAGGTCGCGAAGAGCGCCGAGAACCTCCGTCAACCGCGAGGGTGCACGGGGTCGCCGGCCGACGAAGAGATGCGCATCGCGGCGCTCGACGGTCTGTTGTCGATGAATAGCGAGGACGCGATTCCGATCCTCAAGGACGTCCTCAAGCAGCGCGACGCCTGCCGAACCGAGCTCCGTAAGCGCGCGGTCTGGCTCATCTCGCAGAAGCGCGCCAACGACGTCGCCTCGACGCTGCTCGACGTCGCGCGCAACGACCCGAGCACCGAGGTCCGCGGCGAAGCGATCTTCTGGCTCTCACAGACGAAGGGCGAGCAGGCAATCCCCGCGCTCGATTCCGTGCTCTTCTCGTCGAATGACATGGAGCTGCGCAAGAAAGCCCTGTTCGCCCTCTCGCAGCAACGCGACGAGCGGGCGCGGGCGGCGCTCAAGCGGGCCGCCGAAGACGAGAAGATGCCCGAGGACGTGCGCGGTGACGCCATCTTCTGGCTCGGACAGGGCCGGACGCTCGACCTCGAGTACTTCAAGGCGCTCTTCCGCAAAACGAAGAGCGAGGACCTCCGCAACCGCATTCTGACGTCCGCGGGCCAGAGCAGCGCGCCCGAAGCGTCCGCCTGGCTGCTCGAGATCGCGCGCGACAAGAGCTTCGACACCGAAACGCGGAAGCAGGCGATCTTCTGGGCGTCGCAGAAGCGCACCGTCGATCTGGACCAGCTCTCGGCGATTTACGAACAGTCGCGCGGCGACACCGACTTCCAACAGCACCTGCTGTTCATCTACTCGCAGCGTCGCGAGACGGCGGCCGTCGACAAGCTCATGACGATCGCGAAGAGCGATCCGAACACCGAGCTCCGCAAGCAGGCGTTGTTCTGGCTCGGTCAGAAGAACGATCCTCGTGTGCGGCAGTTCCTTCGCGACATGATCATCAAGTGAGGCGTCATATGCGCAACGGCCTGCTGCTCGCGATCCCGCTCGCGATGGTGACTACCGGCGCGCTAGCGGCGCAATCGATCGCCTCTCGGGTCAATGGTGTTCGAGACGGCACCGTGCGCATGAGCTTCCCCGCTCGCCCGGGTGTGTGCGGCGACGGGATGGGAAGCGTATGGACCCGAGACGCACGACACGATTTCGACTCCCGACGATCGTGCATCGGTGGGCCGATCCGCGTGGCCGTCGGCAGAGACAACGGTGTGACGGTCTCGGTGCGCACGCGCGTGGGCGGGGATTGGTCGGCGAGCCAATCGGAGAGGGACATCGGCTCGGTTCCGCCCGACGAAGCGGCTCGGTATTTCCTGAGCCTTTCCCGCGAGCTGTCGGGTCGGAACTCGAGTGAAGCGATGAGTGCGGCGGTCTTCGCCGATGCGGGCGACCTCTCTCCCGAGCTCGGCCGTCTCGTGCGCGACCGGGAGATCGGAACGGAGACGCGCAAGCAGGCCCTCTTCTGGTTCGGGCAGGGCGACGCGCCGACGAAAGACCTCGTTCGCCTCTACGACAGCCTCGACGCGCGCGCGCTGCGCGAGCATTTCGCATTCGTCGTTTCGCAACGCCGCGACAACGAGGCAATCGACAAGCTGATCGACATCGCGCGCAGCGATCGCGACGCAGACGTTCGAAAGCAGGCGATGTTCTGGCTCGGCCAGACCAAGGATCCGCGCGCGATCAAATTCTTCCACGATGTTTTAGTGCCATGAAGCCGTTGGGGGCCACCATGCGATACCTCGCGCCCGCAATCGCGCTCACGTCGGCTCTCGCGGGATCTTTATTTGGGCAGACGCTGTCGCAGCGGATCCTGCGTTCCGATGGCACGGTCGAAGTGATCTACCCGAGCAAGCCGTCGGTCTGTGGCGACGGCCGCGGGATAATCGGGGGCCTGTTCGGCCGCTCGATGTACTACTCCGGCGACAACACTTTCCAAGATCGCGTTAGTCGGTCGAACCGGTACTGCGAGGCGGGACCGGCACGCGCTGTCGTCTCCGTCATCTCGGGTGAGATTACGCGAATCCGCGCGTACGTCGGGCCTCGACCCGCGGAGACGCAAGGAGTCACGAGCATCGAGGCGAGTGCGGCGGACGCGTCCGCATGGCTCGGCGAAATTGTCGCGCGCAGTGAGAGCCGTGTCGCGTCGGACGCGATGCTTCCCCTCCTCGTCGCGAACGCACCCGAACCTTGGGCGCTGTTTCTCCGCGTGGCGCGAGATTCGTCGCGGTCGCGCGCGGTCCGCAGGGCGGCGCTCAATTGGCTGGGTTATGGCGTCGGCGCGCATCTCGGCATTGCCGACGCCGAGGACGACACGGCAGATGACGAAGTGCGGTCGCAAGCGGTCTTCGCGCTCTCGCAGCGCCCGAAGGGCGAAAGCGTTCCGGATTTGATCGACCTCGCCCGCTCGGCAAAGCATCCGTCGGCTCGTCGGGCAGCGATTTTTTGGCTCGGCCAGACGGGCGATTCGCGCGCCGCCGACGTTTTCGCGGACTTGCTTGGGCTACGCTAGCAGCAGGAACGCGTCGTAGAGCGCGTGCGTCCAGGCGGTGATGCCGAAGCCGCGCAGTAGGAACAACCCGCTGAAGGCCAGACCGCTCAAGGCGCGAAAGATGAACGACTGTAGATGCAGTTCGTCGCCGTACGGCCCGATGTAGTGAAAGGCCGAGAAGATGAGCGCGCCGACCACGGCGGCGAGAATCCCGGAAAAGCGTTTGCTGAAGCCGAGGATGATGCGCGCGCCTGCCGCGAGACCGCCGACAAGCAAAACGCGGAAGAACAACTCCTCGTACAAACCCGCGCCGAGCGAAAGCATCAGGCGCGTCGCCCACGGCGTTCGCTGGATGGGCGTCAGGCTCAGGGCGTGCAGCGATCCCATCAACTTTGCCGTCAGGATGCCGACGACGATGCCGAACAGTCCGGCGAGTGCGACGGATTCGGCGAGCATCCCGAGGAAAACGCGCGCGCGCAGCCTGTCTTTGCTCAGCTTGAGATCGCGAGCGACGAGCCCGACGCCGAGCAGGATGATGGCCGCCATGAAGATGAGCGTGCCATAGGGCCCCGCGACCGCGGTGAATGCCGCACGCAGCATCGCATCCGCGCCATTGCGCAGCTCGGCCTTCCCCGGCGACGCCAACATCGCAGCCAGCGCCTCATAGCCGAGCAACAACGGCAACGCGAACACGACGCTGTATCGGGGCGCGCGGCTCGAATTGAAGTACGTCGTCCGGCTGGCGGCGCCGGACGTTCGTGTTGGTGTTGCGGTCGGCATCAGTACAATCCTACGAGATACAGCGGGCAGAAGTTCTGTTCGCCGGCAGTTGGGGGCGGGGCCGTTGCGGAACAACACTACGACGCTTAGGGTAAGATTGTCGGTCGCTCACGGGCGACACTGTAGTCATGTCGAACCGCAAACCGAGGAGGTGATCCATTGTCTAGCGGAACTCGTAACGGCAGGATCGCCGGAAGCCACTAAGCTTCACACCGCTTAGAGCGCCGGAAGCCTGCTAGTTCCGGTGAAAAGCATCGAGCCGCCGCGCAATCGCGCGGCGGCTCTGCTTTTGTGGGTCATCGTCCGGTGCTCCCGAAGCCTCCTTTGCGATCGGTCGATACGCCGACCGTTCCCGGCTCGAGCGCGAGAACCTCGTACCGACCGAGGACCATTTGCGCGATCCGCTCCCCGTGCTCGATGGCAATGGGATGCACCAGCGGGTTGCGCACGACGACCCGCCATTCATCCGGGAAGTCGGAGTCGACGGTGCCGGGAGCATTGGGAATGTCGAGGCCTTTCTTAAACGAGGTTCCACTGCGCGGGCGAATCTGGGCCTCGATGCCGGCAGGCAGTTTGGCCTTGAATCCAAGCGGGATGAGCGCGGCCGTGCCGGGATCGAGCATGAACACGCCCTGCTCCGGCGACAACTCGACGTCCCACGTGGCTCGGCCGTTCGAGCAGCTGAATCGCTGTCCGCGAACGTAGGCGAAGAGATCGTACCCCGCCGACCCTTCGGTCGCGCGGCGGGGCATTTGTGTGTCGGCGTGCAAGCACTCCACGATGATCGGCATGGCGGGAAAATAGGCGACGCACTTGCTCCGCGCACCGCACAACGCCTAGCCTCCGTGATGCCCTCAATCGCCCGCACCTCGCTCGCCGCTCTCCTCGCCGTGGGTATGACCCCTCCCGGTCACGGCGCCGATCCGCTGATGGCTCCCGGGGTCTCGCGCGAGCTGGCGCGAAGCCGCGCCGCCGCCCTCTCCAACGTACGGTACGAGATGACCCTGTCGTTGGCGCGTCGTGATACCGCGCGCGGCACGGTCACGGTTCGCTTCACGGCGGCGCGGTCGAGTGACGTCGTTCTCGACTTTCGCGGTCCCTCGCTCGGCGGCATTCGGGTGAACGGCGCCGAGGCCAAGACAGAATTCAACGGTGCGCATCTGCGCATTCCGGCGCGGTCGATTCGAGCGGGCGCCAACGTCGTTGAGATGCAGTTCGCGTCGCTGATCGCCCCCGCCGGCGCGAGCATCATTCGCTACCACGACGCACGCGACGGCACCGACTATCTGTACACGCTGCTCGTCCCCTCGGACGCCAACGCGCTCTTTCCGTGCTTCGATCAGCCGGACATGAAAGCGCGCATGACGCTGTCGCTCACCGTGCCGGCAGGCTGGCGGGCGATCGCCAACGGCGTCACCGAGCGCGTCGACACCGCCGGGTCGCTGTCGACCTACCGGTTCCGCGAGACGGATCCGCTGCCGACGTACCTGTTCGCCTTCGCCGCCGGCCCGTGGACCCGCTTCAGCGACGCGAGCCATCGCACGCCGTTGTGGGTACGGGCCTCGCGCGCGAACGAGGTCGAAGTCGATTCGCTGCAGACCCAGGTCGCGTCGGCGTTGTCGTCGCTCGAGCGGTATTTCGGCGTCAAGTATCCGTTCCAGCAATTCCAGTACATGCTGTCGCCCGCATTTCCGTTCGGCGGAATGGAACATCCGGGCGTCACGATGTTCAACGAGGAGTCGTTCATCTATCGCGAGCCGCCCACGTTGAACCAGCGACTCGGACGTCGCGCGACCATCTATCACGAGGTCGCGCATCACTGGTTCGGCGACGACGTCACCATGCGCTGGTTCGACGATCTCTGGCTCAAGGAGGGCTTCGCCACGTACATGGCGGCGAAGATGCAGGACATCGAAGGGTTGCCGAATCCTTGGATGTCGTTCTATCTGCGCAACAAGCCGGCGGCGTACGACGTCGACCAGACATCGGGCACGACGCCCGTGTGGCAGTCGTTGGCGAACCTCGACCAGGCCAAGAGCAACTACGGCGCGATCGTCTACAACAAGGCGCCGGGAATTCTCAAGCAGCTCAATTACCTCGTGGGCGATTCGGCGTTTCGCGCCGGGCTGCATGAATTCCTCGTGTCGCACGCGTACAACAACGCCACGTGGCAGGACTTGCTCGCCGCGATTGGCAAGGCGGCGAATCGGAACCTCACCGAGTGGGGACGGCAGTACATTCTGCGCCCCGGCATGCCGGTTCTCGAGCAACAAGTCGACGTCAGCAACGGTCGCGTGAGCCGGCTGCGCCTCATTCAGCATCCCGCGCAATCGCTTTCCGGCAAAGGGGTGTGGCCGATGCGCACCGAAGTCGTGCTCTGGTCGCGCGATTCGGCGCCGGTCTTCGTGCCCGTGGAGATTCGAGCCGAGACGACGATCGTCGAGGGGGCCAAAGGCCGTCGCGCACCGGACTTCGTGTTCGCCAACGCGAACGACAACGCTTACGGCCTCGTGATGCTCGACGCGGCGAGCACGCGCTGGGTGGCGGACCACATCGGCGAGGTGAAGGATCCTCTGCTGCGCGCCATGCTCTGGGGTGCGATGTGGGATCTCGTCCGCGACGCGCGCCTGGCGCCGTCGACGTTCATTGCGACCGCGATGCGTGAGCTCCCGCATGAAACCGACGAGCAGCTGGCCGCCGGCATCGTGACGCGGCTGAGCCGGGCGACCGCCACGTATATCTCGAGCGCGCAGGAACGTGACGTGATCGCCGCCGTCGAGCGGACGTTTCTGACGTTGGCGTCGGATGCCGCACGCCCGTACGGCATCCGCAAGAACGCGCTGGACGCGTTCATCGGAATCGCGAGGACTCCCGGTGCGCTGGCGACGGTCGCGTCATGGCTCGACAGCTCGTCGACCGCCGGCCTGCCGCTCCGCCAACCGACGCGCTGGATGATCGTGACCCATCTCGTCGAGCGCGGCTCGGCGCGCGCCGAGGCGTTGATCGCCGCCGAAGAGAGGCGCGACACGACGTCGAGCGGGAAGCGGAGCGCCTTCGTCGCCGCCGCCGCGAAGCCGGCTGCCGCGGTGAAAGGAGACTATTTCCGTCGCTACTTCGCCGACACCACGCTCAACGAAGAGTGGGTGACGGCGAGCTTGCGCGGCTTCAATTCTTCGGACGCCGCGACACTGACCCTTCCCTTCCTCGTACCCGCACTCGACAGTCTGCCGTGGATTCAACGCAACCGCCGCATTTTCTTTCTTGGCTCGTGGCTGGGAAGCTTCATCGGCGGCCAGCGCTCGGGTGAGGCGCTGCGCGAAGTAGATCGCTTCCTCGACCAACACCCACGGCTCCCGCTCGATCTGCGGCAGAAGGTCTTGCAGTCCCGCGATGATCTCGAGCGTACCGTGCGCATTCGCGGCAAATTCGCGAACGGCGACGCGCTGACGCCGTAGCGCTCAGAGTCCGCCGGGGCGCGTCCATCGCTCGACCAGCGCGAGCGCGCCATCGACAACCAACGCGAGCAACGCCGCGGGAATCGCGCCGGACAGCACCATGCGCGTGTCGGACAGCGCGAGCCCGGCGACGATCGGCTCGCCAAGTCCGCCCGCGCCGATGAACGCCGCCAGCGTCGCCGTGCCGACGTCGATCACCGCGGCCGTGCGAATACCGGCCATGATGACCGGCGCGGCGAGGGGCAGCCGCACCTCGCGGAGAATCTGCGCGTCGGTCATGCCAAGCGCGCGGGCCGCCGACACGGCCGCGGGATCGGCGTCACGGACGCCGGTGAACGTGTTGCGCACGATCGGATAGAGCGAATAGAGCACGAGCGCGACGAGCGCCGGCCGAACGCCGATGCCGAGCAGCGGGATCATGAAGGCGAGCAGCGCGATTCCCGGAAGCGTTTGCAGCAGGCCGACGCCGCGAATCACCGCCTCGGCGCGGCGCGCACTCCGCTCGAGCAGTAATCCGAGAGGCAGCGCGATGAGAATCGCCGCCACCAACGACAGGACGACGAGCTCGACGTGTCGCGCCGTGAGCCGCGCCAGTGTTGCGCGTTGCGACGCGAGGTACGACACCAGGCCCGTGCTCGATCGTTCGTCAGCGACGGTCTGTCGCGCGACGTCGATCAGCGAAAGCGCATGCAACGCGTCACGCGCGACGACTGTGACCGGCACACCATCGACTTCGACGCGCTTGTTCAGAGCGCGCATCGCGGACGGATCGAGGCGGCCACTCAGCTCGCCAAGGGCGGCGATCGCGCGCGGGTTTTCGGTGGCCAGACGACGCGACACAACAGCCGCCGCCTCGTACGGTGGAAAGAAGTGCTTATCGTCGGTGAGCACGACGAGGTCGTAGCGAACGATCAAACCGTCCGTCGAGTAGCCGTCGATGACGTCGACCTGACTTGCCGCCAGCGCCTGATACTTGATGGCCGGACCGAGCGCGCGTACGTCGGCGAAACGAATCCCGTACGCCCCCTGGATACCAGGCAGGCCGTCCGCGCGCCCGATGAAATCCGGCGTGAGCCCGGCGCGAAGGTGTGGCGCCGCTTTGACGAGATCGCTCAGCGTGCGCAGACCGAGCGAGTCCGACGTCGATCGGCGCACGGCGATGGCATACGTGTTCTCGAAACCGAGCGGCGGCAACCAACGAATCCCGTAGCGCGATCGAAATTCCACGGAGACGCGCTGGAACGCCGCGGCGGCGCTGACGGCGGGCTTCTCGTGCAGGATTGCGGTGAGCCCGGTCCCCGTGTACTCCGGGTACACGTCGACCGCCCCAGTGCGAAGGGCGGCGAACGCAAGCTCCGTCGCGCCAAAACCGGGGCGCCGGTCGACGCGCAGGCCGCGCGCCTCGAGCAGCTGCGCGAACATCTCGGCGAGAATGTACGACTCGGCGAACGGCTTCGAGGCGATCACGATGGGACGATCGCCGCCGCCCTGCGAGGCACCAAGCACCAACGCGAAGAGGGCGGAGAGCATTACGTCGCGACCGGTTGTTCGATTCGCGCCCGTTGAAGCAGCATGCGCACGTACGGGGTCGCCGGGTTCGACGCGAGCGCGGCGGGAGCCGAGCACTGTTCGACCCGTCCCGCCCGCATGACCGCGATTCTCGTGGCGAGCAGCATCGCCTCGTGCAGATCGTGCGTCACGAGGACACAGCTCGTGCTGAGGCGCGCGCGCAGCGCGGCGAAGGCGTCCTGAAGCTCCGACCGCGTGATCGCGTCGAGCGCGCCGAACGGTTCATCGAGCAGAAGGACTGTCGGCTCCGCGGCAAGCGCGCGCGCGAGGGCAACACGCTGGCGCTGTCCGCCGGAGAGCTCGCGAGGCCAACGGTGCGCGAATTTGTCGGCGTCCAGGCCGACCAACACCAGGGCGCGGCGCGCGCGCTCCGGCGCGTCTCGATCGCCGCGGAGGCGAAGGACCAGCTCCACATTGCGCGCCACGCGCCAGTGCGGCAGCAGGCCGCCGTCTTGCGGCACGTAGCCGATGTGTCGACGCAACATCACCGGGTCCGCGGAGGCGACGTCGGTGTCACCCAGGCGAATCTCGCCGCGATCCGGCTCGACGAGACGGTTGAAGCAGCGAAGCAGTGTCGTTTTGCCTGATCCACTCTCGCCGACGAGCGCGAGACAGCCGCCACTCTCCGCGTCGACGGTGACACCGTCGAGCGCGACGACGTCGCCAAACTGTTTGTGAATGTCCTTCGCCGAAAGCGCCGCGCCGGTGGTCGCGCCACCCATCGCGCTATCGCCAGCGGCCATCAGCGGTCTTGCGAGCCTGCCGGGTCGGAAACCGTGGTGTCGCGGCGAGCCGTCCACATCGGCATCGCGACACAGTGCTCGAAATCGTCGCCGCGGCACGTCGCGCGCGCGGCCTGCTGCACCTGGCGGCGCACTTGATCGGGGTACTGATGACAGTTGCGCGTGAATGTGCCGCGCACGCAGCCGTTGTAGCGCAGCAGCGCTTTCCGCCACGTCTCGTTCTGTCCGTCGACGAGTTTCGCGGCCTTCTCGGCCACCCAGCCAAGAATGAAGATTCCGTATTTCAGATTCGTTGAATCGGTGTGGACGTTCGTGCCGAATTTTCGTCCGAGGCTTTGCCACGGGCGTGGCGCGACCTGCATCAGCCCGACGGCGCCGACCTTTGATCGCGCCGACGATTTGAGCTCGTCGTTCTCCGTGAGCATGACGCCAAGCACGAGCGCCGGCGGCACTTTCCGCGTGTACGCCTCGCGAACGGCGACGTCGGCCAACGCGCGAGCACGCGTTTGCGTCACCTTTCCGGTGCGCAGCAGATCCATGGCGAAGAGCTCGCGGTCGAGAAGGAACTGCGGCGTCTTCAGCGCCACTTCAACCGGCGCGTGGAGCCACGGGGCGCGGGACACCTCGAGCGAATCGACGTATCGATGCTCGACGAGCGCCGCCGCCACCGGTTCCGGCACGACGGAATAGGGCCGGCTCGCCGTCACCGCAATGACGATGGCGGAGGCGGAGCCGAGGGCAAGTGCGATCTGCAGCCAGACGGAACGCTTCAACGGAATCAGAACCCCCTGAATCGGGCAGCGCCAACGGCGGGAATTGCTGGGCGATCGGCCCCGGCAGTCCCTGACACGTGAGATACCGGGTGCAGCGGAGCTGTGTTCCGCGCTAAACACCGGACGGAGCCAATTGATTTATTGGCAACGTGTTCAGACACTTCAAGTTAGCAAATTGAGGGCCTCGCCGCAACCGGACGGGCCCAGTTTTTCAGTGCCGTACGGCACCGTTCTTGTCGCTAATCGTCTATACGCCGTCGCGACATCTGTTCTTTCCCGCTCGAGTGCAACGCTCAATAGCATGACTGGCCCAAACGCCGACTCAGCCATTGTCCGCGCGACGCGCGCCGCCGACCGTCGGGGCCGCCGCGTGCGACGACGGAACCGTGGCCCGTCGCGCACAACACTCTATGTAATGGCCGTCGTGGGCATCATCGCGCTCGCGGTGCTCGTACAGTTTGCTATTCACACCGTACGAACCGATCCGCGCGACAGCCGCGCCATCGCGCTGAGAGAGCTGCAAGTCAATACGCTGGAACCGGGCGAGCGCGTGCTTCGCATGGTGTCGGTATTCAAGCGGCCGGCGATCAGCTACTTCCGCGCAACGCGGGGCGTATTGGCACTCACCAACAAGCGGTTGTTGTACATCGGCGTCGAACCGCGCGATCTCCTTGCGGCACCCGACCTCCCCCCGACGTTCGAGGAGCGGGACTTCGCGCTCGATACGATGGTGCACGTCACGTCGGGACGCACCTTCTTCGGATTGGCGCGCGCCGTGGTCATCACCCTGCCCAATGAAAAGATCAAGCTCGGCGTCCCATCGGCTGCCGGGCCGGACGCGCACTTGCTCGTGCTGGCGATGGATGTACGTCGCGAGCGCGCCATCGCGCTCAGCGCGCAGCAGCGAGCACTGCTCGCGCGAGCCCAAGCGGATCGCAAGGCGGCCGAGGCGTCGCGGCGTCAGGCGAAGTACTACGTAGTGCGCCGCGGCGACGCTCTCGGCGGCATCGCCACGATCTGGAATACGACGACCGACAAGTTGCGCGAATGGAACAAGCTTCCCGACAACAAGATCCGCGTCGGGCAAAAGATCCTCGTGCGTCCCGCGCTGTAGCTATCTCACCTCGATCGACGCCGCGCCGTCGAACACGACACGAAGCACGAACGCGGTCGGCGTCGTGTACAGATGCTCGATACGCACGTCGGTCACGGCGCCGGTGAGCGACACCCCGGGCGCGAGCTCGCGATTCAGCTCGGAGCCGAGCTGCGTCTTGAAGCGGTCGAGCTGCTCGCCGACCGCCAGGCGCCCATGACCGGTCGCCTGGTCGAGCGCGCGATGGATGCGCGGCGCGCCGAGCGTCGCCTTGATGCTCGACATCTTGCCGCTGCTCTCGAGTGTGTAACGCAGGTTCGGGATCAGCACGGAACGTGACGCGGCGTCGTAGCCGACCGTGCCGACGAGGTACACCGAGCCGGACATCTTTCCTTCGATCCGCACCTTCACGACGGCCGTGTCGTTGACGCCCCACACCGTGACGTCGCGCACCGTGATCCCCTTGCCGGCGATTTCGCCGCCGAGGAGCGCCGTCACCCGTTGACTCAACGCGTCGAAGGGGAGCTCGATGTCGAGCGGCACGTGAATCCCACCCGACGCGCCGGCGAGCGTGAGCAACGGCAAGGGCCTCGTGGGGGGCGACGGCTTACCGCCGATGACGACGCGCGGTCGCGCCGTCATCAGAATTCCCGTAGTGATTGCGGTCTGGCCACCGACGAGTGGCGCGAGGCTCGCGCCCTCCGGCGCCATGTTCAACCAAATGGTGGATGCCGAATCGAGCGCGAAGGGATGCTGGAGCGTCCGCCAAAGCGAGTCCGCCGCCGGACGAAGATCGGCGACCGCGGGAACGATCGAGTCGAACTGCTGGCGGAACTTCGCGACCTGTCCGTTCACCACGCGCCGCATGAGCGGCGTCGCGTCCACTCGTAGCAACGTGACCTGGCAGGGATCGAGGATCTCCGGCGTCATCACTGTGCCGCGCGACGCCAAACGCCAATCCGTGCGCCAGTACAAGCTGGTCGACAGGCGAAACTCCGCGCGCCGCATCGCCTCCGGTTCGTACCCACAGCTGGCGATTCCGCCGACGCCGGGGAGAGCGACACGTCCGCGGAAACGAAGCTTGGTAAAGAGCGTCATCCGGTCGCCGCTCATCGCCAGATCGAGCGTGTCACGGCGGTAGACGTACTGGTGGCATACGAGGCCGCCGATCGAGCTGCACGTCGTGCGATCGAGACTGTCCGTCGGAGGGAACACGGAATCGGTCTGCGCGAGCAGCCGCGACATCGCGATCGAGACGGGAACGGCGATGACCGCGCGCTCGGCTGGTGGAATCGGCGTCGCGGATTTGGTGGCGATGGCGGGCGCGGGAACGTCGAAGTGCCTCGAGCAGCTCGCGATGAAGGCCGCGGCGAACACCGTCAGCGCCGGTCCGCGTGCGAACCGGCTCATGCCGGATCCGCCGGCACGATGCGTCCGCGACACTCGCCAAATCCAATGCGCGGGTATCCCTCGCGCTCGCACCAGCCGCGCATGATCACTTCGTCGCCGTCGGCGAGGAAAGCGCGCGTCTCACCGGACGGCAGGGCCAGCGGCTCGGAGCCGCGCCACGTGCGCTCGATGAGCGAGCCTCGTGACTCCTCTGTCGGCCCCGACACCGTGCCACTCGCAAGGAGATCGCCGGGTCGCAGATTGCAGCCATTGCTCGCATGGTGGGTGAGGAGCTGTGCTGTCGTCCAATACATGTCGTTGAACGCACCGATGCTCACCCGGAAGGGTTCCATGTTCGTCTCTCGCATGCGCGTGGAGAGAATGGATACCTCGAGTGTGATGCCCAGCCCGCCGGCCGTCCGATCGCGCTCCGACGCCAAGTACGGCAGGGGCGCGGGGTCCCCTTCGGCACGGCGCCGCGCGGGCACGCGGTAGGGTGTGAGTGCATCGACCGTCACGACCCACGGCGAGATCGTAGTCGCGAAGCTCTTGGCGAGGAATGGACCGAGTGGTTGGTACTCCCACGCCTGGACGTCGCGTGCCGACCAGTCGTTCACGAGACAGAACCCGAAGACGTAGTCCTCGGCGCGATCGATTGAAATGCGCGTGCCCTGCGCGTTTCCCTGGGCGACAAACGCGCCGACCTCGAGCTCGTAGTCGAGACGCGAGGTCGGTCCGAAGCGCGGTGGCTTGTCTCCGTCGCGCGTCTGCCCGAGCGGCCGCTTCACGTCGCTGCCGCTGACAACGATCGACGACGCGCGCCCGTGATAGCCGATCGGCACCCACTTGTAGTTCGGTAAGAGCGGATTGTCGGGGCGGAACATGCTCCCGAGGTTCGTCGCGTGTTCGACCGACGCGTAGAAGTCGGTGTAGTTCTCGACGACGACGGGGCGGACAAGCCGCGCGTCCGACGACGGGATTACGATCCGACGCTGGATCGACACATCGTGCGCGACCGCGCCATTCGTGCGCAATGCGTCGCTCAACGCCAGCCGCAGGGCGCCGATCGAGCGTCGATCGAGGGACATCAGCCGATTGAGCGACTTTTCACTGCACGCGCCGATCACGCGCGCGTCGAGAGCATCGAGCAGCCCGACCTCAGCGAGCGCTCGAACATCCGCGATTTGCTCGCCGATCGCGACGCCGATGCGCGCGTCCTCGGAGCCATGGTGAGTGAAGACACCGAGGGGAAGGTTCTGAATTGGAAAGTCGGTGCGCGGATCGTTCGCCGAGTCCACCCAGGAGCGGAGATCCGGCGACAGGGTTCGGTCCAATTCCGTCATGGGATGAGAGCAGCCGCGTGAAGTTCGTCGACCGGCTCGCGAAAGGAGCACGAGCCAAACGATACGGCGACGCAGTCGCGCGCCGCGCGAATGTCGTTCGTCGTGACGGAGCGATCGCCCCACCGAATCGCGTTCGACGAAACGAAAAACTTCTTGACGTCCCGCTCGAGAAGAAGCGCGAGCGCCGCGCCGTCGGTCATCCCGGCGTGCACGAAGGCCGCGGTCAGGAACACGTTGAAGAATCCGAACATCGTTCCTTTGCGCGAGTCCGCGTCGTACGTCAACCGGTAGTCACCGCGCATCAGGTGATGCAAGCCGGCGGTCGTCTTGAATGGGACGTTTGCCCGGCAGGCGTGCTCGATGAAGTTCAATAGCGCCTCGGGCTCCGGAAACATTTCTCCGGTCACACCGCCGGTACGCACCTTGGCGTTGAGCCCTCGTTCGCCGACGGCATCGAGAAGCGGCGCGAAGTCGGCCAGCGGGATCTCGACGAACGCCCGGAAGCCCGACGCGCCGTCGGCGATCCGCGCCACGGCATCGGTCGTCGCCGCCTTGCCTTCGATGGTGTCGATGCGCGCGCGACCAGCCATCGCCTGGTTGAACGCGTGCACGCGGCCCATGTCGGCCTCGACGTCCGCGCCGATGAGCGCCGACAGATGCCACTCCGATTGATCGCGCAGCGTCGATCGCGCTTCGCGAAACGCGTCGAGATGCGCCGAGGGCACGACGAACCGCCCGAGGATCCAAGCTTCATTGCTCGCGGCGTACTCCGCGTAGCTGCGCACCGCCGACGGCATGTTCAGCGCCGCCGGCGGGAAGAGGCCGGCGTAGTCCACCAGTCCCGCCAACAGCGCGCGCAGTGCGGTCACTTGGACGTGGTCAGTTTGCGGCGAGTCTTGACGATGGTGCCGCGGCAGTGCGGCGCGCCGCAGCGGCAAAGGTAAAAGCGCAGATCCTCTTCGGTGTACTCGGGATCATCCTCGTACTGATAATCGTAGAGCAACTCGGTCCCCGCGGGAATGTTGCGAACCGCCTCGATCCAGATGTGCCCGCGCTCGATCACCGCCTCGCAATTTGGATCGCACGAGTGGTTGAGAAAGCGCGCCGCGTTTCCATCGAACGCCGCGTCGACGCACATCTTGGTGTTGAGGATGAACAGGAAGGTGTGGTGGCGTCGCATCTGGTCATCGTCGTACCGGCGATCGGCCTCGGCGTTGCTGATCTTCTCGCCGGTGTACTCAATGATCCGCTCGCCCTTCGCGATGTCACGGCGTGCAAACCCGCCGAGACCATGAATCGGCGACTGGCGGAGCTCCACCCAATCGTTGACCGGGCCCGGCTTCCCCGGCGGTGATGGTCGCGCCGTCTTTCGCGCGCGACGAAGCTTGCTGTTCTTTGCAACGGACGGCCGTCGCTTCGATTTTGTTTTTGACTTGGTCGTCGGCATGCTGCGGCTGCAATTGGTGAGCTACGGTTCGGGAAACCTAGCCTCGCCGACAACAAACGACGCGGGGATGTCGGCATGCCGACATCCCCGCGTTTTCCCCACCACCCCACCCTATTCGCCACCGGGCCCGCCCGGTGTCGCACGACTAGAAGTCGAACCGCAATCCCGCCGTGAACGCCAAGTTGTGAGAGACGTCGCCGTTGAGGCCGAGGCCGGTCGCGTCCTGAAAGTTGAACTTGCCGATGTAGTCCTTCGCCAGCACACGGACCGCCAAGCCTCGACCAAGCGTGACGTCCGCGCCCACGCCAAAGTTTCCGGCCCAGTTGGTCGCGTGCGTCTCGAGGATCGAGGCCGCGTTGATGTCGTACTTCATCGCGCCAACACCGGCTTGCACGAACGGTGACAGCGGAATCGTTCCGCTCGACATGTGACCGAGATTGTATTCCAGGCCGGCGTCATAGAGCAGCGTGGAGCTGTTCCCAATACCGACGCCGCCAAGGATCGGCACGCCAACTTTGATGTCCGAAGTCGTGTACGCGACGTTGCCGATGAGCGACAGGTTTGGCGCGATCGAGAGGCCGAGCTGCGTTCCGTACAACGCACCTGGCGCGTTCGACACCGACGTGCCGAGCGGTCCCTTGATGTAATCGCCGAACACCATGTACCCGACATACGGCGAGACGTGGAACACCGTACCGGAACGCTCCGGCGCCTGCGCGAAGAGTGGCGCGGCGGTAAACGAGGTCGCGAGAACGGCGACCGCTGATGCAAGATGACGAAGGGTGCGCATGGCTATTTGACCGTTGAGGGTGAGCCAACGCCGTCCTCAAAGGCAGGGGCGAGACCATGCAAAGCGCCGCGTGAATTGCGCGCCGTAAACCCCTGTTGCTAAACATTTTGAACCGGGAGGCCGCCGACGGGGCCGCCGTCGTGAACGTCCGCTGGCGTGGACGAAAATCCGTCCTCCTAATGCGTCGCCCGGCTCGGCACCGAACGCCCGGCGCGCTTTCCGGCGTGCTTTCCGCCGCGCACCCGCCAGCCGAACTTCTCGAGCGACACGCGCCCCGCGGCATCGACGACAACGCCCTCTCGCACGAGCCGCAGGCGCTGTGTGATTCCCGCGCCGCTCGCCGAACGCTCGAGGCTCAGTCGTCCTTGTGCGTTGATCACGCGATGCCAAGGGACGGTCGTGCCGGCGGGAAGCGCGCTCAACGCGTAGCCGACTTGGCGCGCTTGTCCCGCGAGTCCGGCGACGCGAGCGATCGCCCCGTAGGTGCTGACTCGGCCGCGTGGAATACGTCGTACCGCCGCGTAGATGCGTTGGTACGACGAGCTACCGGTCATTCCGTGCGCGGTTTCCGCGCCTGGGCTCCGCGCTCCTTCTCGAGCAACTCGACCAGGGACTGGCCAGCTCCCAGAATGTGCGCCCGCAACAGCCGAAGCGCCGTCTTCGCGTCTTTCTCGCGCACGGCGTCGGTGATGTCCCGGTGCTGCTGATTGGCGAGCGCTCCACCACGCGCGAGCACGACGTGCATCCGGAAATAGCGGTCGCTGTGTTGGTGCAGCTTCTGGAGCACACCCATCGTGAAATTGCGCCGCGCCGGCGAGTACAACGCCGAGTGAAAACGCCAGTTGAGGGGGCCCCACCGGTCCGCCTCGCCGGCGGCGAGGGCCGCGTCGAACTCGTCGACGACGTCTGTGGCGCGCGCCAGTTGATCGGCCGTGGTGCTCGGGATCGCTCGGCGGAGGAGCTCGCATTCGATGTCAGCGCGGAGCTCGAACAATTCCTCTATCTCTTCGAGCGAGAGCGTCGATACCACCGCGCCTCGGTGCGGACTGAATGTCACCAGCCCTTCAGCCTCGAGCTGCCGGAGTGCCTCGCGAACGGGAATGCGGCTGACGCCCAACTCATCGGCGAGGGCATCCTGGCGCAGCGGCTCGCCCTCCGGATAGTCGCCGCGCAGAATTCGCTCGCGCAGCGCCTCGACCGTCATACTGGCGACGGTCTGCCGCTGGATCGGCGCGGCCGCGCGACGAGACGGCGGGGCGGAAATCGTTGGCGTATAGTGCGGCGTCGCGTTAACGTCTACCGGACGTGAGGTCATTCTGGGCGACTGATTAGCGTGGGGTTGAGGTCGGGCGGATACAGTATTCCCCGAATTTGATCCTCGCAAGCCGGACCAGGACGCTAAAAAATTGCTCTTCCGCTTGACGCGACGAGCACTCATCCTGTAGCGCGTCGCCGCCTGCACGCTGCTGCTAACGACCCACCCAATTCCACGATGAATCCAATCAGCGTCCTCCTCGTTGCCCTGGGCATTTTCGCCGTTGGGTACCTCTACGTGTTCATCGCGGGTCTGCGGCGAGATGCGGCGGACGGCCAGGTACTCACCACGAAGCCGGTCATGGGACTGATCAGCTTCGTCGCGAACTTCTTCGATACGCTCGGTGTCGGATCCTACGCCACGACGACGGCGATGGTTCGTTTCTTCAAGCTCATGCCCGACGAGAAAATTCCCGGCTCGTTGAACGTCGGCTATGTGCTGCCGACGATGATCCAGGCGTACGTCACGATCCACGGCGTCAGCGCCCTCGGTTACGAGGTCAAGCCGGTCGAGGTCGACCCGCTGACGCTCATCCTGTTGATTCTTGCCGCGATTCTCGGCGCCTGGCTCGGCGCCGGTGTCGTTTCGTCATGGCCGCGCCGGAAGATCCAACTTGGCATGGGACTCTGTCTCGCCGCCGCCGCGGTCATCATGCTCGTTCGCTTGACGATCTTTCATTCGCTCGAGGTGGGAGCGACGGGGCTGACCGGTATCAAGTTGGCCATCGGCATCGTCGGGCTGTTTGGCTTGGGCGCGCTCATGACGCTCGGCATCGGTCTCTACGCGCCGTGCCTCATTCTCGTCACGTTGCTCGGCATGAACGACAAATCGGGCTATCCGATCATGATGGGGGCGTGCGCGTTCCTCATGCCGGTGGCGGTTGTACGGTTCATTCGAGCGCGCGCTTACTATCCGCCGGCGATGCTGTCGATGGCGATTCCCGGGATGCTCGCCGTTCCGCTCGCCTTCAAGTGGTTCCAGAACCTCGACCTGAAATGGGTGAAGATCGTTGTGATCTGCGTCGTGGCGTACGCATCGATCACCATGCTCCTCACCGCCTACCGAGAAAGAGGCACCGAGGCCGCCACCCGGACGGCGTCGCTCGAGGGCGCGAGCGCGTAGCGTTTCGTCCCGCGCCCAACCAAACCCCGCCCGATGGGGTCAGACTCCATTTTAGAGTCCTCTAAATGGAGTCTGACCCCATTATCGTTTTATTGCGGCGTTCCGCGTTGATTTAGGGGCGGTGGTCGGCGTTACAGAAGGACTTGAGCTGGTCGCTCACGTACGGCCGAAGCTTGGCGACGTAGTCCAAGTATTGTTTCGCCGCATCCGGCGCGGCGGAGCCGCCGCTGATCAGATTGACCTCCGCCTCTGTAAGCGACGAGTCCGCGAGCTTCGAGAGATCGCAGCTCTTGCTCGCCGGGGCCTCACTCGCGGCGGACTGGCTCACCGAGAGCGCCGACGCTCCAAGCAGGAATTTCGCCTCAGGCGATGGGGCGATACGTACGGCGAGTGACAGGAAGCTCATCGCGCGCTGAAACTCATCGCGTTTCTGGCTCGACGTGGCGGACTTGTACAGCGCGTTCCCACGCGCCAACGCAAACTGGGCGACTCTGCCCGAATCCTCACCGTGCCGCATGGCGTCGTTCATGGCGGCGAGCGCGCTATCCGGCTGGCCGGCATCCAGCTCGAGCTGCGCCAACTGCAAGAACCCGTGGGGCAGATTTGGATTTGCCGCGACGGCGCGTTTCGTCTCGGTCAGCGCTGTTGCCAGGTTGCCGGCCCCGCGCGCCATTTGCGCCGCGACGACGTGAAGCTCCGCGTTATCGGGGAACTCGGCGAGGCCGCGCGGAAGCGCCGCCTCGGACTCCGTGCGCAGCAGTTGCAGGTAAAGCACGAACAACGGCGCCGATTTCGGAAAACGCGAGACAGCCGTCGCCGCGACGCCGAGTGCCCGGGCCGGTTGGCTGTCGGAGCGATATGCGGCGGCGAGCCGCGCATAGACGTCCGGATCGATTCGCGCCGCCGCGTCGCGCTCCAACCAACGCTCGCCGGCCACCGTCGCGCCCTTCCAATCCTCCACCGCGAGATGCACCAGCCAACGAAGCTTGAGCAGCTGCACGTTGTCGGGATGCTGCTCGGCGCCGCGGTCGATGATCGGGATCGCAAGTGTGGCGTTCCCTTCTCGTGCGAGCGCGTTCACGACACGATCGATGAGCTTTTCGCTGCTCGTGTCGGTTTTCTGTAGACGCACCCACACCGGAGCCGCATCCGCGCCCTTGCCTAGCGCGTCGAGGCACTCGGCCAGGTGCCCCAGGGCGATCGCATTCGTCGGGGCGACGGAAAGGACTGCGCGCGCAACCGACGCAACGCTGTCGAGGGGCGGCTGCTCGAGCTGGAGCATCGCTTCGAGCATGCAAAGCCTTGCTGGAACGGCTTTGCCGTACGCCGAAACCGCCAGTGCGGCAGACGCGATCGCCTCGGCGTACTTCCCTTCTCGCGACAGGTTCTCGCATTGACGCAAGCCGGCGATCTGTTTCCGAGCCGCAATGATATCCCGGGCGGCGGCTTCGGCGGCTTCGCTCACCGTCGTCCCCTCGGAGACCACTGGCTGGCTGAGACGGAGATCGCGGATCATCGCGAGCTCCGCGTCGAGACGCACGCGACCGCCACCCGTCGCGACCGTTCCGGTAACTCGCTCATCGGCGCGGAATTTTCGTGCGGCCTCCTTCAACTCGCCCTCGCTGAGGACGACGTTTTCCTCGAAGCCGGACTTGTAGAGCCAATCGCTGAGGTCGCCCCCCGATACAACCCGGAGCTCGCCGCGCGGGAATGCCCCGCCGACGCGGCTGCGAATGATGTCGCTCGCCCGCCCGGCAGCGCCCCGGTCCGGGCCCGCGAACGAAGGCACCAGGAGCACCTGCGTCGTGAACCGCTGCTGCGCGCCGCTGGTAGCGGCGCCGAGCGCGAGTAGGAGAAGTCCGCGTCGGAGCATCAAGACGGTGAAGGTAACTTCGCGGCGCGCCGCCATGGAGAGGGCTGGGACAGGCCGGCCTAACGAAAAAAGAATACCCGCGCGACTACGCGCGGGTATCGATTGGGGCCTGTTGCGGCTGGGGACGCCGATGTTCGAACGCGAATTCTCGAACTACTGCACCACGACCTGACCGGACATGCTCGACCCGTGGATGGCGCAGTGGTACTTGTAGGTACCGGCCGCGCTGAAGGTACGGGTGAACGTGCCCGTCGACTGCGTAGGCGAGGAAATGTTGCTGCCGTCGTCGAAGACGACGCTGTGCGTCGGACAGGTGTAGTAGCCGCCGTAGCCGTCCGAGCACGTGCTCGGCCACTGCCAGGTCACCGTGGTTCCCGTCGGCACGGTGACGGTGCCCGGGTTGAAAGCTTGGTCGGCGAGGTTAACGGTGTTGGTGACGGTACCACCCGGGTTCCCGGTGCCTCCGGGATTCGTGTTGGTCGGTCCAGTGGTGCCACCTCCGCCACCGCCACCGCCGCATGCCGCCGCAATCACCAAACTGATCGAGAGCAACCGCCAATTTTTCATTGACCCTCCAAGGCGCCTGACGTCGTGGTCCGTTTCACGGGGGAGAGTGACCCTCGCGCTCAGCCCCTGTATCCGATGGGCCGCGACAGAGTTCCCACGGACCGAACGACCGTCAGGGCATGTCGGGAACGAGGCGTGCCCGGGGCTGTTTCAGGAGGAGCGCGCGCCAATCCGCGGATTGCGCCGAGCCAAGCACGGCGAGCAGATCGACCAGGCGCGCCGAGAGGTGATAAACCCCCCAGCGTCCGCCGGCCAGCGCCGACGGCCAGAGATGGAGCATGTCGCTCCCGGCGTCATATCGCATGGTTCCGCGGTACCACGTGACGAGAGAGCGATTCTCGACGAGCTTCATCCCGCGCCAGAGAATCGGGACGGCGAACGTTCTCCATCGGATCCCGTCGCTGCTCGTCGCGAGCCAGAGATCGCTCGCGCTACACACGGAGCCCTTGGGAAAGGCGGCGACGAGCGCGAGATAGCCCCCGGGAATGTCGATGACGTCCAGGTGCCAGACCACGGCACCCGGGATCGCCAGCTCAACGCTCTTCGGGGCGGACCATTCGGACTGCTCGAACCGGACCGCGTTGTCCGGATGGGTGGTCCGCATGTATACCGTGCTCGATCGCGCCAGACACCCCTCGCTTCCCGTTCGAACGTACCAGACCTTCGCCTCGCGGTCGGCGTCGATGATCAACGCTGGCGAGACGGCGTCGTGATTGCGCTCCTTGAATGCGACGACGGGCGTCGTCCATTGCCGCGCGTTCGCCGTCGACATGACCATGATTTTGTTCATCGAGTCGGTGACGAGCCGATACATCTGCACTAGTCGGCCCGTCGCCGGATCGAACGCCTGATCCGGATCGGAGTTGTATTGCCCCGGACCGGGAAATCCGATCACGGGATTGGTCAGCTGTACGGGCGTCGTCCACGCGGTGTCGGACCCGGCGGCGAGAAACGCCGGGTTCTCAAACGACGGATCAGAGTTTTTGTATGGCGTGTACATCAGCCAGCAGCGCGTTCCGTTCCACGGCGATGCGCTCGGGCATGCGATGTCGGGATGAACCGCCTCGCTCGACAGCGAAAACGCGTCGGCGGGCAACGTCACTCGACCAAACCGCGGGCGAATCAACGCGTCGATCTGCTCGGCGATCGCTCGCGGGTCGACGCGCTGGCGTGGCGCGGACGGTTCATCGGGTCGCTCAGGATCCGGGGAAAAGCGCGGCGGCGAGGTTGGCGCTTTCGAGTCGGCGCAGGCCGTGAGCGAGACAAGGCACAGCGCGAAGAAGGTGAACCGCATGTCGTCCCCGGCGTCGAGGGCAAAGGGTTGATGACAGTAAGCTGCCGATGATGGCGCTGGACGTGGCTCGCGATCGCCGGTGTCCAACGCGGCCGGCGAATGTAACTCCTGTCGCGCACGTTGGTGCGGATTGTATACGAACGGAGTTACCTTCCCTGGTCTGCCCCCAGCGCGGGACATAGAATCCCGAAGTGTCCTCAATCCGTCGGAGACTGTTTGATGCCCGGCCTAATTGCTCTCGGTGTCGTCATCGCGCTCGCCGGCTGGCTCTTCACCAAGGTCATCAAGGTGATCGGCCAAGCGGAGGTCATGGTCATCGAGCGCTGGGGACGCTTCAATCGCCTCGGCCGATCGGGCCTGAACATCCTGATCCCCTGGATGGAGCGCCCGCGAACGATCGATGTCCGCTACTTCGAGGCAGATCCCGGCGGCGTGAAACGGGTGACGTCGGGATCGACCGCGAGGATCGATCTCCGCGAGCAGGTGCTGAGCTTCCCCAGCCAGCCCGTCATCACCAAGGACAACGTCACGATCGACATCGACGCCGTGCTCTACTATCGCATCGCCGACCCGCAGAAGGCGGCGTACGCGATTCAGAACTTGCCTTTCGCGCTCGAAACGCTGACCCGTACGACGCTGCGAAACATCGTCGGCGACATCGAGCTCGATCAGACGCTGGCGAGTCGCGACATGATCAACAAGAAGATGCGCGAGGTGATCGAAGAGGCCTCTATCGGCTGGGGCGTTGACGTCACGCGCGTCGAGCTCCAGGCGATCGAACCGCCGCGCGACATCCAGCAATCGATGGAGCTGCAGATGCGCGCCGAGCGCGAGCGCCGCGCCGCGGTGACCAACGCCGAGGCTTCCAAGCGCGCGGCGATCCTCGAGGCAGAGGGGGTGCAGCAGTCGCAGATCAGCCGAGCCCAGGGAGAAATGGAAGCCGCTGTCCTCCGCGCCAAGGGGTTGGCCGAGGCACGCCTCGCGATGGCCGAAGCCGAGGCAACGGCCCTTCAACGAATCGCCACCTCGCTACCCGACGGGCAGGTTGCGATGTACTTGCTCGGGATGAAGTATCTGGAGGCGCTGCCGCAGCTCACTCAGGGAAAGGGGACCACGATCTTCCTGCCGGCCGAAGCCGCGGGCGTCATGGGCGCGCTCGGCGGTCTGCGCGAGCTCGTCAACCGGGCCGGGGCGACTAGCGCAAGCGGCTCCACGCCGGCCACCTCGCCTCCCCAGCTCCCCGCCGCCGGCAAATCGTCCGATAAAGAGCGCTGAGCGTGGCGCCGATCACCCGGGAGCGTGCCGAGCGAATCGCCAGGGCGCACGCTTGCGAGAACTGCGGGGAGTACAGTTACAAAAAGCTCAAGGTGAAGCCGGCCGGTCCGGATCAGCCGCCCGATTTGCCCGCGGCGTGGATCGCAACCAAGATCTGCGGCGTCTGCGGCATGGAACAGGAGATGGGAATCGACCAGGAAGGCGAGATCACCTACGTCGCCTGAGACGTCGCGCTCAAGGCTCGTCGATTATTCCGACGCGGGCTCCCGGTGCGGCGACGTTCCCCATGAAGAACCGAGAAGCGTGAGCCGGCGCCGCCTCGACGACGACGCGACCCGCATGGCGCCGCACGCGGAACGCGGCGACCGAGAGCACGAACGACAGCGCGAATGCCAATAACAGGCGGAGCTCGCCGAGCGCCATCGTGACATCGTAATTGCTCACCAGATCCGCGCGCACTTTATGGCGAATCTGCAGGAGATCGAGGGCCAGCTCGGCGGACAGTCCGAGAAAAGCGACCGACGCGACCGCGCAAAGGCCGCCAATCAGCCACAGCACGCGCCGATCACCCGCGAGGAACGCAATCGCAATGCAGACGAAGATCACGAGCAAGTTGACCGGCGCCGCGCTGGTGATGAGCGTGGTCGCGCCGACGCGCCATCGCGCGTCGTGCACCGAGACCGGCCAGGTGGAGACGATGATGTCGGAGATCGAGCTGACGCCGACGAATAGCGCCAGGAAATAGCCCGCAATCCGGAGTCGGCGCGCGACACCGTACAGGGATGTCATTTCCAGCTGTCGACTTTGGTCATGCCGATCACCGCGTTGTAGGAATCGAGGGTGCCGGCGCGATATCCACTCAGGGTCTTTCCGATCGCGGCGACACCGGAAAATAGTATTCCACCCATCGTGACGCGCGGGGAGAACGTCAGCGACGGCGGCTGCAACGCGCGGAAGACGGGCAGCGGCGAGAGCGGACGATTGGCGCTCGAGTCGACGGTGCGCGTTGTCACTTGTTGTCCGGCGCTGTCCCGGGTGACGATGATCGTGCTGACCTTTCCACTGTCGACTACTTGGACGCTGTAATACGTCTGCGCCGCGGGCGGGCCGGCGTTCATCGCAACGAGCGGCCCCTGCGGCGGCACGGAGCGTATGAACATACTCGTCGTGTCGGTCGGCAGGGTCGCGACGTTCTCGTAAAAACGGGCCGCGTCGTACGGGGAACGAAACAAATACTGCTCGACGTTCGACAGATAGAACGCGCCAACGTTCGCCTTACGCTCCCTGAGCCACGCGCCAACGGCGCGAATGGCCTTGGGACCGGCGAAGTCGCCGACGACGGGAACGATGAGATTCCGCATCTCCATCGCGCGCACGAACTCGTAGCGGCGATCGTCGGCGAGAAAGGCCATGCGTTCGCCGACGGCGTCGGTGAGCGACTGCAGCTCGCCGAATGTCGGGTACACCGGACTGAGGCCGGCGAAACCCGGACGGTAGTTGTAGTTGATGTTGGTGCCGGCCTCGAAAAACGTCACGTACACGTGTCGAATGGAGCGCAGGTCGACTGAGTCGAGCGCGAAGCCGTGCGTTTTGGTCAGACGATCATAGATCGCGTTCAGGTTGCGCTGAAAGAGCGAGTCGTTCGACGGCGCGGCGGCGAGCGCCGCGAACAGATCCTGGGGGGTCACGTTCAGTCGTGTCGCGACGGAGTCGGGAATCCGCCGCGAAAAGAGCCGCGACAGAAACTCGGCGCGCGTCGGCGACAGCTCGAACAGCGCCTTGTACATCAGGTGGGCGAGTGCGTTCTGTCGTCGGATATCGAAGATGACGGCAACGCCGGGCTTCAGATTCGCGATATACGTGAAGTTCTGTTCCGGCCCCACGCCGAGGTACACGTCTCCCGGGCGAACGATGCTCTGGAGATACGGGATCGGGTGCTGATAGGAACGCTCGTTCGAGACGAAATTCTCCGATGGGAACGAACCGCCGTCCTCCGACATCGTCGAGAACAGATTCCAAAATGCGCTGTCGCTGAGCCGTGACGGTAGCGACGATTGGGCGCCGGCCGTCGACAACGCGACGACGACCAGGGCGATGGGGGTGACGCGACGCAGCCTAGCGATCATGGAATCCTCACCGCGGACGAATTGCAATCGGCTATCTGACACGAACAATCGTGCGAGGGTTTCCCGAGAGGAAGTCGATCCTTACGGAAACTGAACACCGGCGGCGGAACTCGTTCGCCCCGGACGCTGCCTTGCCTATCGCCTAGAGGACCGCGCCGAGGTAGGATGCCAATCGCAGCAGATCCGCGAATACTCCAGCCGCGGTTACCTCGGGTCCCGCCCCGGGACCCTGCACCACCAGCGGGTTCTCATGGTACCGGCGGGTGCGGAACAATACGATGTTATCGGTGAGTTGGACACGAGCGAAGGGATGGGTCGCGGAGTATGCCCGCAAGCCCACGGACGCGTCACCCTCGCGCGTCACGCGCCCGACGAACCGAAGGACATTTCCCGCGGCGGCGGCCGAACGACGCGCCTCTTCCATCGCTTCGTCGTGCGCCGGCAGCGCCGCCAGGAACTCCGCCACGGTTCCCTGTTGCAATGCCTCCGGCACGAGGCTCGAAACGGCGACGTCGTCAAGGTCGATCGGCATCCCCATCTCGCGCGCCAGAATGACGACCTTCCGCGCCACGTCCATCCCGGAGAGGTCGTCGCGCGGATGGGGCTCGGTGTAACCCAGCCTACGCGCGTGCTCGACGAGCCCGGAAAACGCACGCTGTCCGTCGAGGCTGTTGAAGAGGAACGACAGCGTGCCCGAGAGAATCCCTTCGATCTCGATGATGTCGTCGCCGGTCTGGATGAGGTCGCGCAATGTCTGGATGATCGGCAGCGCGGCGCCGACGGTCGTCTCGTAGAGGTAGTGCGCCGCCCGCCCGACGATTCGATTTCCCTCGCGCAGACGCCGGTACGACGCCAAGTCCGCCGTGTTCGCGCGTTTGTTCGGCGTCACGACGTGAATCCCTCTGGTCAACCAAGATTCGTAGCGACGTGCGACGTCGTCGCTCGCCGTGCAGTCGATGATCACCGCGTGCGGCAGGTGGTCGGCTTGGACATGGGAGACGAGCCGCTCGAGGTCCAAGGGCTCTCCGCTCGTATCGACCGTCCGCCGATCGGTCGCCGCAAGGTCGATCGGCCAATCGCTCAATAGCATCCGCGTCGACGACGCCAGCGCTCGCACACGGAGGTCGACGTCGAACGATTGCTTCAGCCGCGCCGATTGCGCCGCCAGCTGCCGCGCCAGCGCCGCGCCGACGTTGCCAAGACCGACGATCCCGACCGAAAGCGTTTGGTCGGACAGGTAGAGGCCGGAGTGCGCGGCACGCAGCGCACGCGTCGTGTCCGCCGCGTCCACGACGACGGAGATGTTTCGCTCGGACGAACCCTGCGCGATCGCGCGAATGCTCACGCGTGCTTTGCCGAGTGCACTGAAGAATTTCGCGGCGATGCCGGGGGTGCCGGCCATCCCGTCGCCGACCGCGGCGAGAATGCTGCACTCGGCGGCGACGTCCACTCGCTGAATTTGCCCCTGCTGCTGCTCGGCAAAGAATGCTCGCTCGACGGCGGCGCGCGCTTGGTCGGCGAGAGCCGACGGGACGGCGAAGCAAATGGAGTGCTCGGAGCTGCCCTGCGAGATCATGACCACCGATATGCCTTTTTCGCGTAGGGCGCCGAACAGGCGCTGCGCGGTTCCCGGCACACCGATCATTCCCGTTCCTTCAAGGTTGATCAGCGCGACCGACTCGACCGTCGCCAGCCCTTTCACCGCCGGACCTGATGACGGTCCGGCATGAATCCGCGTCCCGGTCAACTCGGGGCGAAAGGTATTGCGGATGTAGATCGGCAGCCCGCGCTCTACCGCCGGCGCCATCGTGCTCGGATGAATGACCTTCGCGCCGAAGTACGCGAGCTCCATCGCCTCCTCGTACGACAGGTCGTCGAGCGTCAGCGCCTCGGGGACGAGCCGTGGGTTCGCACTCATCACGCCGTCCACGTCGGTCCAGATGTGGATCTCGCTCGCGTCGAGGAGCGCGGCGAAAATCGAGGCGCTGAAGTCGCTGCCATTCCGGCCGAGGGTGGTGACCACACCCTCATGCGTTCCGGCGACGAAACCGGTGATGATCAGCGTCTCGGGAGCGTCGGTGCACGAGGCAAGCCACGCGTCGAGGCGAGCGCGCGATGTGGACCAATCGATCTCGATTCGGTCGTCGCGCCATTCCACGACCAACACGTCGCGCGCATCGAGCCGCGCGGAGGTCGCGCCGGCTCCGTTGGCGGCGACATGCGCGTGAAGCATCCGCGACGACCAGACTTCGCCGTAGCCGGACACCAGATCCAGCGTCTCCCGCGAATACTGTCGGAGTAGTGTCGCGGCGTGCAGAACCTCGTCGATCTCGGCGACGTCGCGTTCGATGAGGACATTGATTTGTTCGGCCGTCGCCTTGGACACGAGGTCGTCGAGCGCGTGACGATGCTTCTCGCCGAGCTCGGCGAGCACTCGCCTGTAGCCCGCAACGTCGCGGATTCCGGCTAGCTCCACCGCGCGAATCAGTGCGTTCGTCACTCCGCTCATCGCGGAGACGACGACTGCCTGGCGACCATTTGGATGGCGCGCGATGATGTCGGCGACCCGCCGGAAGCAGGAGGCGTCGGCGAGGCTTGTGCCTCCGAACTTGTGAACGACTTTCACCGGCATGGCTCGGAGCACCCTTCAAGAGCAGCAAGGAGCCATAACCTAGTGACCCAGCGTGACACCGCGTATCGTTACCCCGTCCCGGGCGGTGCTTGGACCGACCCAGTCCCCCCCCGGGTCGAGCAATCTGACTGAAGGAGGTCGTCGTGAAGGTCGCACGCGTTGCCGGTTCGCTCATACTCTCCGTCGCTCTGCTCGGCGGCCCGTCGATCGCGCTCTCCCAGGGCGGCGGCATGGCGGGAATGGATCACATGAACATGGGTCACGAGATCGTGATCCCCAAAGGCGCCCTCTACACCAAGGCCGACGTCGAGTTCATGCAAGGAATGATCGCGCACCACGCGCAGGCGATCGTGATGTCCCGGATGGCCGAGTCCCACGGCGCCAACCCGCAAGTGCTGAAGCTGTCGAACAAGATCGATCAGTCGCAGGTGCCGGAGATTCGCATCATGCAGCTCTGGCTTCAGCGCAACAAACAGTTCGCGCCCGATACGTCGTCGTGGCACAACATGATGATGGCGGGCATGCTGACGACCGCCCAGCTCAAGGAGCTCGACGCGGCGAAGGGCGTCGAGTTCGACCGCGCGTATCTCCGCATGATGATCCAGCACCACGCGGGCGCGCTGAAGATGGTGGACGACCTCTTCAACGTCGCGCTGGCCGGACAGGAAGTCGACGTGAACGTCTTCGCGAACGACGTCGTCACGGCACAAACCGCGGAGATTGGCATCATGCAGAAGTTGCTCAATCAGTTGCCGGCGAAGTAATCGACGGCGCAGTCCTCTTCCCGCACGTACCACACCAGCCACCGGAGTCCTCCCGATGCGCAGTTCATTCAAGCTGATAGGGCTGTTTGCGACCGTCATCGCGCCGGCGCTCGCGTCGGCGCAGACCTATCCGAGCGCTGGCGATCCGCGAAACAACCTCAAGCCCGGCCGGCTCGATGCCGGTGTCGCGGCGAGCAACATGCGTCTCGTGTCGTTCTCGCCGAAGCCGGCGCAGTTCGATACGGCGCGCGGCCTGACGTTCATCAACTCGGACCTGGCGTTCGGCAACGGCCATTACGCGTACCAGGGCAACTTCGCCGGCTTCATGGTGTGGGACGTGAGCAATCCGGCGAAGCCGGTCCTGGCGTCGGTCGTGGAATGCATCACGTCGCAAGGCGACCCGACGATCGTCGGCAACCTGCTGTTCGTCTCCGCCGAGGGCGCCGGCAATCGCAATGATTGCGGTAAAGGCGGCGTGCAGGACCCGAAGGACCACATGACCGGGGTACGCATCTACGACGTCTCCAATCCGGCGGCGCCGAAGCTGATCAAGAACGTTCAGACATGCAAAGGCTCACACACGCACACGCTCGTGCCGAGTCCCACGAACCCGAAGATCGTCTACATCTACGTGTCGGGGCAGCAAGGTGCGCGGCCGGAGACGGAGCTCGCCGGGTGCAAGAACGGCGATGACCCCGCCGACCCAACGAATTCGCTGTACCAGCTCGACATCATCAAGGTGCCGCTCGACCATCCCGAGCAGGCAGCGGTGATCCCGGGCGCGCGAATCTTCACGGGCCTCGAGGGATCTCCGGATTGCATCACGTTCTGCGCTCCGGCGGACACGCGCCGGCCAGCGGGTGGTCGCGGTGGACGTGGCGGCGGCCGCGGCGATTCTACGAGAATCGACCCGATCACCGGCAACCCGGCTGCCAGGCCGCTACATACTGGTCCGCGAAACTGCCACGACGTGACCGCGTATCCGGCGTATCACCTGCTCGCCGCTGCCTGCTCGAGCCACGCCATCATGGTCGACATCTCCAACCCTGAGAAGCCGGTGCGGCTGTCCGCCATTACCGACACCAACAACTTCCAAGGCCGGCACACCGCGGGCTTCAGCAACGACGCGAAGAAGACCCTCTGGACCGATGAGTGGGGCGGCGGCACCGGCCCTATGTGTCAGGCGGGCAGCATCATGGAGCTGGGCGGCAACACGATCGTTACCGCCAGCGCGGACAACAAGAAGTTGACACAGCGCGCGTACTTCAAGCTTCCCTCCGCGCAGACCGCGCAGGAGAACTGCGTGTCGCATAACGGAGGCCTGATTCCCGTTCCGGGGCGCGACCTGTACGTGCAGGGCTGGTATCAAGGCGGCATCGACGTCATGGACTTCACCGACGCCGATCACCCGACCGAGATCGCGTTCTTCGACCGCGGTCCGATCGACGAGCCGGCTGATACGTCGAACGCGAGCGCGCGCTCGCGCTATACGATCGGCGGTTCGTGGGGCGCGTACTACTGGAACGGCTACGTCTACTCGTCGGAGCTCGACCGCGGGTTCGACATCTACGAGCTGACGCCAAGTCCGCAACTCTCGGCGAACGAGCTCGCCGCGGCAAAGCTGGTGGTGCTGAAGGAGTACAACCCGCAGAGCCAGCCGAAGCTCGTCTGGCCGGCGGCGTTCCCCGTGGTGCGCTCGTACCTCGACCAGCTGGTGCGCAACGATGGTTTGTCGAGCGCTCGCACGACAGTGATCGGCAAAGCGCTCGACGCGGCCGAGAAGCAGACGGGTGCAGCACGCGCCGCCTCGCTCACGAAGCTCGCCACGCAGGTGGACGGCGACGTGAAGGGCGCGAAAGATCCGGCGCGCGTGAAGTCGCTCGCCTCGGAGATTCGGCGTCTCGCGGCGGCATCGAAGTAACCCACGCTGTTCACGCAGGAGACGAAAGGCGCCCCGATCCGGGCGCCTTTCGTTCATCCGGGATCGCTGGGTCAGCGCGCCGTATCGCGGCTCCAGAGCAAGAGCGTCCCGCACGTTGCGGCGCCGCGCAGCTCGGGCGGCACAATCGCGGGTCGTGCGTACAGCTCGATCCCGACGAGCTGTTCGGCGAAGATCTTGTCGAGGTCGGGCGGGTTGGCGCCGGCGAACGGATAGATCTGAACGCCGTCGCGGACCACCGCGGCATAGCAGGGCGACGACACGCTCGCCGCCGAACGCATGGCGAGGTACGACTCTCCGTGCGGTCCAGCGACGATGAAAGCTCCCGCATCTGTCTTGAGGAGATTGGCCAGCGGCCGCCCGGAGGCGGCGTCGAGCTGCGCGCGAGTGAAGAACTTGCCCTGTCCCTTGGTTCGCCGAGCATTGAACCCGGCGAACGCCAGGTCCGTCTTTTGTCCCTTCGCCTTCGCCGTGTCCGAGGCTGCCACCGGGAGCAGTTCGAGTTGAATCGGCTGCGGGATGTTCGGCCCGCTCTTGAAGTTGTCGAAATACGCCTGATAGCCTCGCGCAACGACCTCGACGATGTGGCCACCATCCTCGAGGTCGGGAACCCGCACGATGCCGTTGTAATCGGTGCTGCCGGCCTCGATGGTGTGATCGATGGTGACAGTCGCGCCCCGGATGGACACGGTGTCACCCGCCCGGTGCAGGCGGAGCGCCACTTCACGGGAGGCCTGGGCGCCGACCACTCGGGCAAACAGCAGGCTGACGCCGACAAACGCCATGCAAAGAACTCGCACGACTCGCATGAGATTCAGGTTGGATTTGCGTGATTGGTGGAGGGCCAGCGGTAGCAGGAAGCCTGTCCTACCCGCTAAACGTGCGCAATGGCACCGGACGCCAAGCGCCTCGTGTCCAGCAGTTCTTGCGAAGCGCACGCCGATGGCCGCATTGTCCCTCGGGCGACGTTGACGACAGCTCCCACCGGACAGCATGCCTCGATGAACAAACGCGAATTCCTTCGCGCCACCGGCGGCGCCGGATTGAGTCTCTTCTTCACGCCGCGCCTCTGGGCAAAGTACACCGAGATGCCGGTCGAACGTCTTGCCGAAGAAGAAGCGTTTTGGCTGACGATTCGCGGCAAGTATCGCCTCAAGCCGGACTACATCAATCTCGAGAGCGGCTA
>DATLPC010000203.1:0-4126 GCA_035535975.1 Gemmatimonadaceae bacterium
CCCTGGATACATTCGCATCCAGGGCCGTTCTGCTGAGTCTCTCGTCACCCAGCAAACGTATACGCGAACCCCGACTTCTGGGCGCGTTGTACGACGACGACTCCCGCGGGAACAATGCGCGCTCCCGGCACCAGGTTGGCGATGAGCTCTGCTTCGACAGCTTTCGCATCGCCCGTTTTGCCGGCGAGAATGCCGGCGATGAAATTCGTCGCCGCGCCGCAGACGGCGAACTGAACGCCGTGCGACTTCAGTCCGGGCAACGAGGCATCAGAGAACCCTTCGACCTCGTCGTGCAGGGGCACGTTCCGCTTCGCCGGCTTCTTGGTCGTTGGATCATCGAACTTGAGAAGCTCGGCGAATTGTGGGTACTTCGCCCACATCGCGTCATTGTAACCGAACGGCGTCGCGAAGTGCCGGAACGATACGATGATGCTCATGTCGGCGTCCGTCGTGCCGAGCTTGTCGTGGCTGAGCGTGAGGAGGTTGCGCGCGAACAGGATGCCGTCGGACGCTCCACCGCTTTGAACGCAATCATAGAGACACTTGTTGGCTCCCTTGAAGGTCGCGAGCCATTGCTCCAGCTCATCCAGTTTCGCTGGAGGCGCGGCCGCCGCCTGCGAGCCCGAAGGTCCACATCCCAATGTAGAAACCGCACCGAGCGCCGCCGCGCCGGTCGCCAAATGTGCGACGAACCCCCGCCGAGCGATGCTTGATTCCGACATGATCCCCTCCTCGATTGTGTTGTGGACCTTCGGTACCTCACTCATCGTTTCGCGAACAATCCGGCGTATTGTCCGTAGCCCTCCGCCTCGAGTTTCGACGCCGGGATGAAGCGCATCGACGCGGAGTTCATGCAATACCGCTGACCGCTCGGACGCGGACCGTCGTCGAACAGGTGGCCCAGGTGCGAGTCGCCATGGACCGAGCGAACCTCGGTGCGCACCATGCCGAACTGACGGTCCGTCTTCGTCGCGATATTCGCCGACTCGAGCGGCTTCGTGAAGCTCGGCCAACCGGTGCCGGAATCGTACTTGTCGACGGAACTAAACAGCGGCTCACCGCTCACGATGTCGACATAGATGCCCGGCTCGTGATTGCTCCAGTATTCGTTGTGGAACGCCGGCTCGGTGCCCTCGTGCTGCGTGACGTCATACTGCATGGACGTAAGCTTCCTCTTGAGCTCTGCATCGCTCGGCTTCGTGTACGTGCGCATCGTTGACTCCTTCTTGTTATCGCTCACGAGCGCCGCCTTGTCGCGATACAACGAGGGAAGCTGCTTCTTCAATTGTGCGACTTTCGGCGCGTCGTTGAACAGGATGTAGGGTTGGTACGGGTGAGTCGTCGCGTAATCCTGGTGATAGGCCTCGGCCGGGTAAAAAGCACCGAGCGGCCCGACCTGCGTGACGATCGGCTTGGGCCACGTCTTGGCCTTGGTCGACTGCGCGATGTACGACTCGGCGGCGAGCTTTTGCTCGTCGTTCGTGTACCAGATCGCCGACCGGTACTGCGGTCCGTGGTCCGGCCCCTGATAGTTGAGCTGCGTTGGATCGTGCGCGATGGTGAAGAAGACCTGCAGCAACTGCTCGTACGTTACGCGCGACGGATCAAATGTCACGCGCACCGATTCAGCGTGGCCGGTATTTCCTTCGCTAACGCGGTCATAGTGCGCCGTCAACGCATCGCCGCCGGCGTAACCTGAGACGGCGTTGGTCACACCAATGACGTGCTGAAAGACGGCCTGGACGCCCCAGAAACAACCGCCAGAAAACACGGCGACTTGCTCGGGCGGGGCTGAATGGCTGCTGATAGTGGCTGCTGCGGCCATTACGACGGGTGAAAAGAGCATGCGGAGCATGGTAGCCTCGGATTTCGAATGTTCACTTGCGCCTCGATTGCGCGAGTGAGTATGGCAATCCGAGCACCGCCTACTTCACGCTGGTCGACGCCGGCTAACGGACTCTCGCATAATCAGTTAGCCGACAGCCCGCGTCAGGCGTGCATTCGTGATGCGTTTCACGGAAAGCACCGGTTGACCAATGGAACGGTTCCTTGAAACGTCCCGCTGATGGCAATCGGTCAGGATGACGAAGCGTCGTCGGCGCCGGGTTGGGAGATGCCGTAGGCGCGCATTTTTCGCCACAGCGTTGTGCGCCCCATGCCGAGGAGCTCGGCGGCACGCGACAAGGTTCCTCCGGTGTGCGCGAGGGCGGCCTCGATGGCGGCGCGCTCGTCGTCCGACGCGGCCGACGCCTTGTATCGCGCGCCGTGTTGCGCCGAATCCTGCGCTTCGCGAATCTCGTCGGGAAGATGCTGCGCTTCGATACGGCCGCTTTCCCCGACGGAGATCGCGGCGCTTTCCAGCGCGGCGAAGAGCTGGCGCACGTTGCCGGGCCACTGATACTGGCGCAACAGACGCATCGCGAGCGGTGACACACTCAAATTCGCGGCGGTCGGAATTCGCACCCGCAACTGCGCGAGTGCGTGTTCGACGAGAAGCGGGATGTCGGTCATTCGCTCTCGAAGGGGCGGCACGTTGAGGGGATACACCGCCAATCGGTAGTACAAATCCTCGCGGAATTTGCCCTCGGCGACGACAGTCCGCAGGTCGAGGTTCGTCGCCGCGATGACACGCACGTCGACGCGGATCGGCGTCGACGATCCGACGCGCGTAATCTCGCGCTCCTGCAGCGCTCGAAGGAGCCGCGATTGCAGCGCCGACGTCGTCGTGCCGATTTCGTCGAGGAACAGTGTTCCACCATCCGCCGCCTCGAACACGCCAGCTCGATCGCGCGCGGCACTGGTGAAGGCACCGCGAACGTGGCCGAACAATTCGCTTTCCAGCAGCCCCTCGGCGAGCGCCGAACAGTTCACGGCGATGAATGGCTTCTTCGCCCGCGGCGATAGCGCGTGAACACCGCGCGCAACGAGCTCCTTACCGGTGCCCGTCTCGCCGGTGATGAGAACCGTCGTGTCCGTGGGGGCGACCCGATTCATTCGCTCGAGCAAGGCGCGCATCGGCGCCGAGCGACCGACGATGCCGGCGGCGTTGGGCGCCGCCTCCGTGTGCTGTGGCCGTCGCTCGAGCAGTTCGGCGACGCGCGCGCTGAGCACCTCCGGCTCGACCGGCTTGAGGAGGAAATCATCGACGCCGGTTTGCAGTGCGCGGACCGCGCTGTCGACCGTGCCGAATCCGGAGATCATCAGAATCGGGACGCCATGCCCCCACAACCGGAGCGCCTCGACAAGCGTGATCCCGTCGATTCCCGGCATCCGAAGATCCACCAGCAGCAAATCGAACGGACGGTCCTTGATGCGCTCGACGGCTTGTTGTCCGTCGGGCGCGGTATCGACGGTGTAGCCGTCGGCTTCGAGGAGCGCTGCCGTCGTCATGCGGAAAGTCGGGTCGTCGTCGACGACGAGAATTCGCGCCGCGGTCATGCGGTGGCGGCGCGTGCGGTTTCTGGAGACGCCGCCGAGTCGGGAGACGCGGCGGGCAGCTCGATGACGAAGGTCGCGCCGTCGTTCTGACTCGGGTCCAGCGTGAGTCGTCCGCCGGCGCTGCGCACCAGACCCTCGGCGACGAAAAGTCCGAGGCCAACGCCGTCGACCGCGCTCTTCGTCGTGAAAAACGGATCGAAGATGCGTGTCTTCAGTTCCACTGGAACTCCGGGTCCGTTGTCACTGACGCGGATAACGATGCCATCCTCGCCGTCGCGAACGTCGATCGCGATTCGTGGAACGCCATTACCCGATTGTGTGACCGCCTCACGCGCATTCTGCACGAGATTAAGGAGCACCTGTTTGAGTGCATCCGGCGCGATGCCCGCGGCGCGAGTGGCCGCGCCGGCGACGACAACGTCGATCTCTCCGCGCCCTGCCCCGGCCGTGGCGAGCCGGGCCACTTCACGCGCAACCGCCGGCACGTCTGCTCGCTGCGCTTTCGGATCGCGCGGCCGGTTGAGATCCAGCATTTGCTCCGCAAGCTCATGCATGCGAAGGAGCTCGTCGATGGCCAACTCGGCATAGTCGTCCACCTGTGGATCGCCCGAGGCGCGACGGCGAATGAGCTCGAGCAAATTGCGAAGGTTGGCCACCGGGTTTCGAATCTCGTGCGCGAGATTGGCGA
>DATLPC010000204.1:0-1431 GCA_035535975.1 Gemmatimonadaceae bacterium
TGGAGGCGAGACATTCAGTGAGGCGCTGGCGATGGGCACGGCCGTCTTTCATTCGCTGAAGAAAGTGCTCGTGAAGCGAAAGCTGGCGACCGGCGTCGGCGACGAGGGCGGGTTTGCCCCCGATCTGCGCAACGACGAAGAGGCGATCACGGTCATTCTCGAAGCGATCGACGCCGCGGGCTTCGCGGCGGGGAAGGACATCGCCCTCGCCCTCGACTGCGCGGCCAGCGAGCTCTATTCCGACGGCATGTACACCTTCAAGAAGAGCGGCGCCGGAAAGCGCGATGCCGACGGAATGATCGATCTGTATCGTGGCTGGCTCGACGAGTATCCCATCGTCTCGATCGAAGACGGGCTCGCCGAAGACGATTGGGAAGGTTGGGCGAAGCTCACCGCGGCCCTCGGCGACCGATGTCAGCTCGTCGGCGACGATCTGTTCGTCACGAACACGGAGCGTCTGGCGCGCGGCATCGAGAGCGGCGTCGCCAACGCCATTCTGATCAAGGTCAATCAGATCGGCACGCTGAGCGAGACGCTCGAGGCGATCGAGATGGCGCGCGCGGCGGGCTATCTCTCGGTGATCTCACATCGCTCGGGCGAGACAGAAGACACCTTTATCGCCGACCTCGCCGTGGCCACGGGCGCCGGACAGATCAAGACGGGGTCGGCGAGCCGGACCGATCGAGTCGCGAAATACAATCAGCTGCTGCGTATCGAAGAGCAGCTGGGCGGCACCGCCGAGTTCCCCGGCGGCGCGCTGTATGGCCTCTGAGCTGCCGCGCGGCGTTCGACGTTTGTTCTGGGTCGCGGTCGCGGCTGGCGGTCTGTTGTTCGCGGTGCAGGGCGGTGAGTTCGGCACGCTCGACTTGTGGCGGCAGCGTCGCGAGCGCGAGCGTGTGACGCACGGTATCGACTCGCTCCAACACGTCGTCGATTCGCTCAAGAACTACTCGGCGAAAGTGCTGCACGATCCGGTAACGCAAGAGCGGATCGCGCGCGAGGTGTTTGGGATGGTGCGCGGAAACAAAGAGCTGTTGTACCGTTTCGCGGCGCCGAGAGATTCAGTGCGGAAGTAGTCATGCTGAGAGCGCAGCCGATCAAGCTTGACACCTTCTTTTGGGTCTTTACCTTAGAAGTACTGCCGCGGGGTGGAGCAGCCTGGTAGCTCGTCGGGCTCATAACCCGAAGGTCGCGGGTTCAAATCCCGCCCCCGCTATCGGATACCGGCCGGTCCCACGGGGCCGGCCGGTTCGTTTCTGGCACCGGATTTTTGATCGGAGAAGTAGGGCAGGGTAGCTCAGGTGGTTAGAGCACGGCACTCATAATGCCGGGGTCGTGGGTTCGAGTCCCACCCCAGCTATTTCCGAAGTCCTCTGACCCGAATGGGTTGGGGGACTTTTGTACGAGTGCGGTCCCGGACCGGACGCGCGA
>DATLPC010000205.1:0-56700 GCA_035535975.1 Gemmatimonadaceae bacterium
CCGTTGGGTCGGATGTTCAACACTCATGGTGGTTACCCGGCGCCAGTTCGTCCAGCAATCCGCGACCTGTGCGGGCCACATCGCCCTCGCGGCGGCCGTCTCACCCGCCTGGATGCGCGCACTCTGGGCGGCCCCCACACCAGGCGCCGTGGTCGCGCGGGAACCGTTCGGCTCACTCGAGCGCGTCGCCGACAATGCATGGGCGCTGATTTCCACACCGCTGTCGGGTGACCGCACGACCCTGTCCAACGGCGGAATCATCGCCGGGCGCAGCGGCGTGTTGGCGATCGAGGGATTCAATCAGCCACAGGGTGCCGTTTGGCTCGCGGAAAAGGCGAGGGAGCTCACCGGTCGCTGGCCGACGCACGTCGTGCTGACGCACTACCACGCCGATCACGCCAATGGCGTCGCCGGGTACTTCACCAACGACGCACATCCGGCGGTTCGCGCGACCGACCGAACGAAGACCCTCGTGCTCGAGCGCAATCAGCCGGCGAACGCCGAGCGCACGGCCGCATTGCGCGATGTGCTCATTCTCGGCGCGGCCGCACCGACCACGCTCGATCTCGGCGGGCGTTCCGTGCGCATCGTTCCGCGACTCGGGCACACGGAGAGCGACCTCTCGCTCGAGCTGGACGACCCCGCGATCACCTTTTGCGGCGATCTCGTTTGGAACGCGATGTTCCCGAACTTCGTCGACGCCATCCCGACCAAGCTTGCCGTGTCCGCCCGAGCGCTCCGCCGCACGCGCGACACGATCTACGTTCCCGGGCACGGACCACTCGCCCGTGAGGCGGAGTTCGACCGCTACATGACGATGCTCGACGAAGTAGAACGCGCCGCACGCAAGGCCCACGCTGACGGCGTCGCGCCGGCCACCGCGGGCGGGAACTTTTCTCTGCCAACATCGCTTGGGGAGTGGGCGCTATTCAACAAGATTTTCTACCAACGCGCCTTCGAGGCATGGGACCGGGAGCTGCGCGCCGCAGCCAGCACGCCCCCGGGCCTCGGCACTTAGAGTCGTAATGCTCTGCACCTTGCCGTCACACCACTGACAGGCGCGCATGGTCGCGCCGGGAGGGGAGGACGATGGATTCGCATTCGAACGACGAGGGTCGACGCGCTTTTCTCGGGAAGCTCGCAGTCGCGGGAGCCACTGGTTTCGCATTGGCAAATGCCGGCCTGGCCGGCGCCGCCGAGTTGCACGCGGCCACCATCGGGGGCAGCGGTCCGATAGCCGACGAGCACTGGCTCGATAAGCTCACCGCGAAGCACAAGCAGTTGGTGGATGCCTACTCATCCAACGAAGGATGGCCCCTCGGCTTCACGCACACGTTCCTTGCAACGCAGAACGCCGCCGCCGGCACGCACGGCGCAGTGCTGGTGCTTCGCCACACCGCGATGCCGATGGCGCTCGACCATGCAGTCTGGGCCAAGTACAAGATCGGCGAGTCGCTCAAGATCGACGATCCGGCGACGAAGAAGATCGCGGTGAAGAATCCCTTCTACAAACCGGCGCCGGGCACGCTACTCGTCGACGACATGGCCCTCGATCGTCTGATTGCGAGGGGCGTCTTCGTTGGCGCGTGCAACGTTGCGCTGACGGTATTCAGCGGCATGTTCGCGGCGAACGCCGGCGTGTCGAAGGACGTCGCGCTCAAGGAATGGACGGCCGGAATCATTCCGGGCATCTCGATCATCCCGTCCGGCACCTGGGGCGTGAATCGCGCGCAAGAGCATGGCTGCTCCTATTGCACCGGCGGAGGGGCGTGACCAACGGCATAACCGGCGCTTTTGACAAGCGCCGGTAAACATCGCTGTGACACCGTGCTGGAAAAAAGCGCCTGTAAGCCCCGCTCAAACGGCGGTGCTTGCAGGCGCTTTTTAAATGCGGTTGTTAACAGCGCTTTCGACCGGCGCCTCTAAGAAGCGCCCTTTATGCCGTTACCCTCGACTCGTCGGCGCACGCGGCGTCCAGTACACTACGAGCATGCAGCGCCCATCCGCCCTGCTCGTGTTGGGCCAGATGTATCGCTCGTATTCCTTCGGTACATCGTCCGGCTGCCGGTAGACCTCGAGCGCGATCACGTCGATCGGCGAAGTCGGGACGGGATTGGCGAGCGAAACCGGACGACCATCGACCAGCGACACGAGGCAGTGGAAATTCGATGGCACCGCTACGCGCATCGGCCCGGTGCGCGTCGAACGGACGTCGACGCGAAAGCCTTGGATGTCGCGGAAGATGTCCGCCGCGTAGATCGCGTCCTTCTCGTCGATGTCGGTGTAGTCGAGATAGAGGCCCTTCCCGAACTTCCGGTGGCAGGTGAAGGCGTCGAGCGTGCGATCGGGACAGCTGCCGTCAGCGCGGACAATGACGGTGTCGAGCGTCGGCATCCGCTGGTCCAGCGTGAGCACGACGTTCAAGCGGCCATCACCCGAGATGTCCACCGTTGTCTCGGTCGGTGCGAAACCGAGCTTGCGCGCGCGGACGGTGTAGCTCCCACCGCCCATCCCGGAAATGGTGAACTTCCCCGCCGAGTCGGAGCGCGTCCGGTGCTGTCCGGGCAGCGCGACGACGTCCGCGTTCGCCACGGGTCGCGATGCCGAATCACGCACCGTTCCGGTGATCGTCGCGCCCTGGGCCGCGGCGGTCGAAGCCACGACAAGGGAGAGCAAAGCCGCGATAGGTGCCCGCGTCATGGGCTAAAGATACCCGCGGCTCGGGCCCGAGTGCCCACCTATGGGGCGGCGCGCGCGTTCCGGATCAGCCGCAAGATGAACAGCAGGAGGATGGCACCGACAAATGCGACGCAAATCACACCGGCCAACCCGCCGAAGGGCACGCCGGTGCCGAGCTTCCGAAAGACCCAGCCGCCGACGAACGCACCGAGTATCCCGATGATGATGTCGCCGATGAGTCCGTAGCCGGTGCCACCCATGACCATCGACGCGAGTACTCCGGCGACCAGTCCTACGATGAGCCAAGTCAGCAGGTCCATGGCGACGCTCCTCGTCTGTTCGAGTTGCCCTTTACCCCGTCTCCCTTCCCCACGTCAGGCGACCCGTGCAATACGCGCACCGATACGATAGGATCAATGCCATGCCAGATCAGACTCAGGGCGGCTCTCCCACCGCCGCCGCCGAACCTGCCCTGCCCCTGCACCAGCATCACCTCGCATACATCAAGAACCTTCGCCTTGGCGAGGAAGTCCTCGCCCCGCGATTCGCGCGTGGGTGTGACACCAACAAGTGCAGCGGCGCCTGCTGCGGCGGCGGCGTGCTCGTCGACGTCGCCCATCGTGATCGGGTGCTGTCCGAGGCACCGCTGGTCCTGCGGTACATGGAACCGTCGCAGGAACACGACCCCGCACGCTGGTTCGAAGACGAAGTATTCGAAGATCCTGATTACCCGTCGGGACGCGCGGTATGCACGACGGTGGTCAACGACACCTGCGTGTTCCTCGACAGCCAGCGCCGCTGTGCGTTGCATATGGCGGAGGCGGAGTCGCCGGCGCTCAAGCCGTTCTACTGTCGCGCGTATCCCGTCGCGATCGTGCAAGGACGCGTCACGTTGGACACGGAGTGGTGCCCTGAGGAGACCCAATGTTGCGCAACGGTTGTCGACGGAGAGCTGAGCGGTCTTGATGTCTATGCCGGTGAGCTCCTGCACTTGCTCGGAGACGCCGGCGACCGCGAATTGAGGCTCCTCGTGGCCCAACGGCAGGCTACGGGATAACAGCCGGCCGCGCGGGGGCACACGAGTTGCGACCTGAGCCGTCGAATTCGAGCGCGCCTTGCCGAAGTCCCCGCCTTTGGAGGCTGGACACCCTCGGTCATTTCCCCGTCCGCTCGTGTAGTTCATCTGGCTCATACGCATAATGGTGCCTCCGCGCGACCGATCACCATCGCAAGACGCCCCGCCCGCGGGCCCGCCCGGCGATTACCCGGACAGGGTCGGCGAGTCCGATGCGACGGCGAACTCGGTGGTCGCAACGGCTGAGCACTCGAGCAGCGTGCCGGAGGTCGGTCCGGAGCTGTTCCGCCGATTGGTCTCGAGCGTTCGCGACTACGCGATCTTTGCCCTCGACACCACCGGGCACGTCATCACCTGGAACGAGGGAGCGCAGCGCATCAAGGGCTACGCACCGAACGAAATCATCGGCAAGCACTTCTCGACCTTCTATCCCCCCGAGCGCATTGCCGAAGGCTTCCCTGACTACGAGCTTCGGTCGGCAGCCGCGGCCGGCCGATTCGAGGACGAGGGCTGGCGGATTCGGAAGGATGGTTCGCGCTTTTGGGCGAGCGTCATCATCACGGCACTGCGAGATGATGCTGGAAAGCTCATCGGTTTCGCCAAGGTCACCCGTGACCTGACCGAACGACGTAACGCCGAAGAGGAACTGCGCCTCAGCGAGGAGCGGTTTCGTCTCATCGTCCAGACCGTTCGCGACTATGCCATCTTCATGCTCGATCCGACCGGCCACATCGCGACGTGGAACGCCGGCGCCGAGCGTATCAAGGGCTACCACGCCGACGAGATCATCGGCAAACATTTTTCGATCTTCTATCCGCCCGAAGACCAGGAGTGGGACAAGCCCGCGTGGGAGCTGCGTGAAGCCACGCGGGAAGGTCGCTTCGAGGACGAAGGGTGGCGGGTGCGGAAGGATGGGACGCGCTTTTGGGCGAACGTCGTCATCACCGCGCTGTGCGACGCGGACGACCGGCTCATTGGATTCGCGAAGGTGACGCGAGATCTCACCGAACGCCGGGCCGCGGAGCAGCGCTCAGTCGACGACGCACGACGGATTGCCTCCGCGGAAGCGGCCAATCTCGTCAAATCCGAGTTTCTCACCGTGATGAGCCACGAGCTGCGAACGCCGCTCAACGCCATCGGCGGTTACAGCGACCTGCTGGAAATGGGGGTCGCGGGTCCGGTTACCCAACAACAACGCGAGTATCTCGAGCGAATTCGCAGCAGCAAACAGCACCTGCTCGGCCTCATCAACGACGTGCTCAATTACAGCCGGATCGAAGCGGGCCAGACGCGATATCAAATGGCCAACGTCTCGCTGAAGGAGGTCGTTCGGAGCACCGCGCTGATGGTCACGCCCCAAGCAACCGCGAGGAAGATCACGCTCGCCATCACCGAGAGCGGCAATGACCTCATGGCGTGCGCCGATCGGTTCAAGGTCGACCAGATCATGCTCAATCTGCTGTCGAACGCCGTGAAGTTCACCCCGGAAGGCGGACGCATTCAGGTGGCGTACCAGCTCCGCGGCGTCAAGCCGTCGATCGCGGTGACGGACACCGGTCCGGGCATCGAGCCGGACAAGTGGTCGGCGATCTTCGAGCCCTTCGTTCAACTCGAGCGGTCTTTCAAGAATCCTCAAGAAGGAACGGGCCTAGGCTTGGCGATCAGCCGAGACCTGGCGCGGGGCATGGGCGGCGACTTGTTCGTCGAGAGCCCACCCGGTCAAGGAGCGACCTTTACCCTGGTCCTCCGCCCGTCCGAGTGAGCGCGCCCCCCAGTCGCGCTACGATTCCCGTCGCCGACGACAGCGAGATGTCGGCGTACGTCGCGCAGCCGCGCGGCAGCGGACCATTCCCCGCGATTCTCGTCTTCCAGGAGGCACTCGGCGTCAACGCGCAAATTCGCGGCGTCGCCGACCGCTATGCGGCGCTGGGATTCGTGGCGGTGGCGCCCGATCTCTTTCACCGCTTCGCACCCGGCTTCGAATCCCGGACCTTCGACCGCGAAGTGGTCATGCCGCTGATCAACAAGCTGACGATCGGCGGCATGGTGGCCGACGTCGCCGCGACGTATCGCTGGGCGGCGAACGAGAACAACATCCGCACGGACAAGATCGCGGCGGTGGGATACTGCATGGGCGGACGCGCGGCCTACCTCGCGAACAGTGAAGTGCCGCTCGCCGCCGCCATCTCGTATTACGGCGGTGGCATCGCGCCCGCTTTGCTCGACCGCGCGGCGCGGCTGCACGGCCCGCATCTGTTCTTTTGGGGCGGCCGCGATCCGGGGATCCCTCCGGAGAAGCGACGGGCCGTGGCCGACGCGGTACGCGACGCCGGGAAGCGATTCGTCGACGTCGAGTTCTCCGACGCCGAACACGGGTTCTTCAACGTCGAGCTCGAGCGCGGCAATCCACGCGCCGCGCGCGAGTCATGGGCGCTCGGACGCGCCTTCCTCGAGAACGCGCTCGAGATCGAGCTCGGTCAGGGCTGAACCGCGGCGCCTCCCAGCCGGCGCACGAGCTGGTCGAGGAAGTCGAGTCCCTCATAGAACGATTTGACGCGCATTTTTTCGTCGCGCCCGTGCGCATTGGTCTCACCGGGAAGCGAGAAGAGTCCGCTCACGCCGTACGTCGGAATACCGGCCGCGCGCAGGTAATGTCCGTCGGTGGCGCCGGTGGACATCGTCGGCACGACCGGGATGTCGCCCCACATTTTTTTCGTGAGCTCCGTCGTTGCCGCGAGAACGGCGGGCTCGATCGGCGGTACGGACGTCGGAAAGTCGGGGCGCTGCCCCGTCGTGAATGTGATCTTGATCCCGGTGTCGCCGATCACCCGCGTCAACGTCGCGCGCACCGCGTCGACGCTCGACGTCGGGGCCATGCGGCAGTTCACATTCGCCGTCGCCGTTTGCGGCAGCGCGTTGTAGGCGTGGCCGCCGGCGAGTCGCGTCGCGACGCAGGTCGTGCGAAGCATCGATGCGTAGCGCGGATCGCGTGAGAGCGACGCGGCCGCCGCCGTGTCGCGCGGATTCGCCGCGATCGCCCGCATCGCGGCGGCGATCTGCGGCTGTTCGACTCTTGCCGTCTGCTCGAAGAATGCCCGAGACGTGGGATTGAGCTCGACCGGGAAGGTGAAACGCGCCAAGCGGGCGAGCGCGTCGGCAAGCTCGTAGATCGCATTGTCGGGCCGCGGCACGCTCGAGTGTCCGCCGGGATTCGTCGCCGTCAGCGTGAAATCCGTGTAGACCTTCTCGGCCGCCTGAATGGAGTGGAAGAGCGGTTTCACGTCGCTTCCCTTCCCCTGGAGCGTGCCGCCACCGCCCTCGTTGAGCGCATACGCCGCGTCAATCAACGGACGATGAGTTTTCACGAGCCACTCGGCGCCATTGGCGTCACCGCCTTCCTCATCAGCCGTGAGCGCCAGGATGATGTCGCGGTCGGGACGCCAATTCTCCTGCTTGTAGCGCAGCACGTTCGCGACGAAGATCGCCGCCATCGCCTTGTCGTCCGACGTCCCGCGGCCGAGGAAGTAGCCGCCCTCTTCGGTCAGTGTGAACGGATCGCGCGGCCATTCTTCCCGCCGCGCCGCGACGACGTCGAGATGCGCCAGCAGGAGGATCGGCTTCGCCGTGTTCGGCCCACCCCGACCGTGCAGCCGCACGACGAGATTCCCCTTCGTCGGCTTGCCGGGTGGAATCAGAATCTGCACGTCCGACTCGGGGAACCCGGCCGCCCGAAACCGCTTCGCCATCGCCTCAACCGCGCGGGTGACGGAGCCGACGGAGTCGGCGGTGTTGATCGAGATCAGCTCCGAGTACACCTCCCGCGCGAGGCGCTGCTGCGGGGTGAGCGACTGAGCTCGAGCTGTGGTAAAGGCGGTCGCGAGAAACACGACGACAAGAAGGCGCATTGAGATTGTGGTGTGGGGTCAAGACAAGCTATTCGACGGGGCAGTGAACGGCCAAACTGCGCGACGTCGCGGTTGGCGATGGTCGGCGGGGGCGGCTGTTGGCCGAGCTGACGGCTAGTGGCTTAAGCGTTCGGGTATTGGGCTTCGAACGACGTTGCCGCAGTTTTCGGCCAACAGCCGACGGCAGCGCCGGAAGCCAATACCCCGGCTAACCGCCGCCGCCGTCGACCATCGCTAACAGCGACGTTGCGCCGTTAAGCAGTCACGAGCTCAATTTCGCCGTGAGCGCATCCCGGACGCACGCCAGAATGACGTCCGGCGCGACCGGCGCCGAGAGCACGCGATCGAATCCGGCATCCCGCAAATCGCGCTCGTCTCTCGCGCTCGTCCGACCGCTCAGCGCAATCAAGGTCGTCCGACGGAAGGCGGGGTCGGCGCGAAAATGACGCACCACCGTCGTCTCCCCGAAGCCCGGCAGTCCGAGGGCCCAGATGATCACGCGCGGCGTGAGAGAGCGCGCCGCGGCGATCGCCGCGTGGCTCGAGCTCGCGGTCGCCACTTCGATGCCCGCCCGTGCCATCGTCTCACGGCACTTCGCGCGAGAGTCTTCGTTGTGGTCAGCGACCAAGACCGCGAGCGGTTGCTCGAGCGACTCATCCATCACCGGAACCTCCGTCGTCAAATGGACTGCTCGCAACGAAGGCCGCGTCACACGACGCTGGCGCCCGCCTAATCCACCGACAGCTCGACTTCGCCCGGCTCCGTGCCCCGCCGAAGAAGGAACACGAGTGGAAAGCCGACGAAAAAGAGCGACGACACGAGGGCGAAAACGTGGTCATACGCGAGCACAGCCGCCTGCCGCGTGATCGTCGCGTCGAGCAGACGCGTTGCTTCGCGCCGCGCCGAGAGCGGGTCGGCTCCCTTCGCGACCATACCACGCGTCAGAGCGTCCAAACGCTGTTCGCCTACGGTCGAGGCGCCGGCGTTCTCGAGCAAGATCGCATGGTAGCGCGTCGAGCTCGCGCTCAGCGTCGTTGCCGCCACCGCGATGCCGACGCTGCCCATCACTTGGCGAACCACGTTGTACAATCCGGTCGCCGCGGTCATGCGCGCCCGCGCGATCGTCGACAGCGCGGCGGTACTCAGCGCGACAAAGATCAGACTGAAGCCGACGCCCTGCCAAACCTGCGGCCAGAACAGATCCCAATAACCGACGACCGTGGTGAGCTTCGACATCGAGTAGAAGCCGATCCCCGCGATGATCAAGCCGCTGCCAACGAGAAGCCGTGGACCGAGGCGATTGTAGAAGCGCCCGCCGATCGGCATCAGCACCGCCATCGCCAGACTGCGCGGCATGAGCGTGATGCCCGATTGCATAGCGTTGAAGCCGAGCAGGTTCTGCAAAAAGACGGGCAGCAGGAACAAGCTTCCGTTCAAAGCGAGGCCGAGCACTCCACCGAGAGCGGTCGCCGAACTGAAGGAGATGTTGCGCAAAATCCTGAGGTCCACGGCCGGTGCGCGCGTCCTGAGCTCGCGCCAAATGAAGAGCACGAGTCCCACCGCGCCGACTATGGCCAGGCGCACGATGAACCCCGATTCGAACCAGTCGTTGCGCTCCCCTTCCTCGAGCATCAGTTGCAGCGCACCGAGTCCGACGACGAGCAATCCAAGCCCCGGCCAATCCACTTCGCCTTTCGTCCGCAGGAGATACGGCGGGTCGTCGATGTACCGCGAGACGAGCATGATGCAAAGCGCGCCAACCGGCACGTTGACATAAAAGATCCACGGCCACGAGTACTGATCGGTGAGCCAGCCGCCCAGCGTTGGCCCGAACGCCGGCGCGAGAACGGCACCGAGCCCGTAAAGGCCCATCGCGACGCCCTGCTCTTCCGCGGGAAAGCTCTCGCGGAGTATCGCCTGTGAGACGGTGAGGAGGACGCCTCCCCCGAAGCCCTGTGCGATGCGGAAGAGGATCATCATACCGAGGCTGCGCGCGAGACCGCAGGCCATCGACGCCGCCGTGAACAGGACGACACTCGCCATGTAGAAGCGCTTGCGTCCGAAGCGAGACGACAGGAGCCCGGTGATCGGCATGACGATCACCTGCGCCAGGATGTACGCCGTCACGACCCAGGTGATCTCTTCGATCGTCACGCCGAGCGTGCCCGACATGTCGGGCAGCGCGACGTTGACGATGCTCGAGTCGAGCACCGCCATGATGGTTCCCGTGAGCACGGTGCCGGCGACGATCCACCGGTGCGCCGTGATCGGTTCTTGCTCCGGCGTCATCGCCCCCGAGCTGGCGAGATCCGTACCGAAACGTCCGCCCGCCGCCGTCCGTAGTGCCTGGTGGCGGGCGCTGGATTGCCGTGCGCCGTAATCGAGAGATATTTCAAGGGATCAGCCGCGACGGAGGCGAGAGCGGATGAAGAAAGAAGAAGCAGTCGAGAACCTGGAGCGCGCGGGCGAGACGATCAGCGGGTTTTACGTCCGTGCCTGGGACAACGCGCTTCATCCCACCGAGGTCGGTTGGGCGACAAGCATCGCGAGCATGGCCGCGATCCCCGTGCTGAGCGCCGCGTCGATCGGCCAAATGGTGAGCGCCGCGGTCGTAAAGCAGGTGTCGCCGAATGTGTTCGATACGATCTCCAACCTCGGCAAACCAAAAAAGTAGGCGCGCCCGCGCGAGCGCCGATCCGGTCGCACGCCGTTCGAGGCGTGCGACTTTTTTTGTCACCGACGCAAAAAAAGATGACAAGTTTCTTGACGAATTCGCCCGGTCGGAACGGCGCGTTTCGAGCCAACGCGTTGCCGATCATGCAATTGGGTCGGCGGCATGCCGGCTGCATTAGGTGAAGTGGGGGGACGAGCCGGCGGTAAGCTTACGCCGGCTCGTACTTTTTTGGGGCATCAGCGGTTCAACGACGGCGCTGGCGAGCGCCTCTAGCAGCGCTCTCTCTGGCCTAGCCAACTGTCGGCTCCCACCCCGCTTCGTACGTCCGCTGCCACCGCTTCATCGCTTCCGGATCGCCGACGATCCGCCCGCTCTTCGGATCGATCTTCAGCTTTCGCCCCGTCTGGTGCGAGATCGTCCCGAGGTGACAGAGCAGCCCGGTCTTCGCCCCATCGCTGATCGGTGCATTCAGCTTGGCGCCCGTGCGAATCGCGTCGACGAAGTTCTTCATGTGAAGCAGCGTCAGCGAATCGTCGCCCACCGTGTTCAAGGGATCGCCTGCCTGCGTGGGCGCGGTGTCCTTGACCGTCTTCCCTTTCAGGTCCGTGATGACGTAGCCGTCCTGGTCGATGATCATGCTTCCGTTCGTGCCGAGGATCGTCGTGCCGCGGGGACGACCGTACATCGGCAGCCCATTGCAGCTCTGGCCATGCCAGACAATCGTCTTCCCGCCCTCGAACTCGAACGTCGCGTCCTGCGCGTCGGGAAACTCCCAATCGTCGTCGAAATGCTTTCGCGTACCGACGGAATCCACCGTCGTCGGATAGTCGACGCCGAGTAGCCAGCGCGCCACGTCCAGCTCGTGCGTGCCGTTGTTGCAGATCTCGCCCGTCCCCCAGCGCGTAAACCAGTGCCAGTTGTAATGGATGATGTTGTCACGGTAGGGCGTTCGCGGCGCGGGTCCCTGCCACAGTGCGTAGTCGAGATTCGAGGGAACCGGAACGTTCTTGCCCTTCCCGATGCCCGTGCGCGTGTTCGCGTACCACGTGCGTGCCAGATACGGTTTCCCGATCGCGCCGCTCTTGATGGCGTCGACCGCCTCGAAGAAGCGCGGACCTGAGCGACGCTGAGTCCCGAGCTGCACATGCGTCTTGTATTTCGACGATGCGTGAATCAGCAGCTCGTCTTCATGCGGATCGTGCCCACTCGGTTTCTCGAGATAGACGTGCTTCCCCGCCTTGAGCGCGAGGAGCGTCATCGGGGCGTGCCAGTGGTCAGGGGTTGCAATGGAGATCGCGTCTACGGACTTGTCGTCCAGCACTCGGCGGAAATCGCCGATGACCTTGGGAGCCCGCTTCTGTCCCTTGGTCGCGGCGTTCACTGCCTTGGACACGACGTTCGCGTCTACGTCGCAGACATAGGCGACTTCCGAGTTCTCGAGCGTCGAGAAGTTCTGCGCGTGCACCACGCCGCGACCGTTCACGCCGATCACGGCGACGACCACTTTCTCGTTCGGTGATCCGCCGTGCGACAACAACGGCGCCAAGCCGTGCGACGCGGCCATGGCGCCGACGCCCATCGCCGACGTGGTCTTGAGGAATTCGCGGCGGTCGAGCTCACGGTCGTCACGGCTCATTTGATCTCCCGAATTTTCAAGCTGCGAAACCAAACCCCTGCATCGTGGTCTTGAAGTACGATTTGACCTTTGCGTCGGGTCGGAAACCAGGGGGGATACTTCGCGTATTTGCTCTTCGCGAAGGCCGAGTCGTACGCCGGTGAGCCGAGCTCGAACTCGACGACCTTGACTCCGTTCAGCCAATGTTCGCCGTGGTTTCCGGAGAAGACGAGGCGCGACGAGTTCCACTGCCCCGCCGGCTTGACGGCCGTTCCGGTCGAAGGCGGAAACATGTCGTAGAGAGCGCCCGCGCGATGCGACGGGATCTTGTTGTCCTCGGCGAGGGAGTCGTCGAGCATCTGGTACTCCCAGCCCTTCGCCGCGTGCGGCGGAGCCATCTCGGTCGAGAGCGACTCGGAGACGTTGTATTTCAGGCCGCTATTTCCCGACGAGGCGACCTTCCACTCCCACGAAAGCTCGAAGTCCTGAAAGGAGTCGTCGGAGATCAGGTCGACGCCGGTGAGCGGCTGGCCGTCTTTCTGAACCGGCGCACGACCGATCGGAACGCGAGCGAGCGTGCCGTTCTCGACGCGCCACAAACCCGCTTCACCGGTCTTGAAACCAAGCCCGTGCCAACCCGTCAGGGTCTTTCCATCGAACAGCAGCCGCCAGCCGGCGGCTTTCTCCGCCGCCGTCAGTGCGTTCGGCGCCGCACGCTGCGCCGATGCCGACACGGCGGTGAACGCGATTGCGCACCAGGCCGCGGTGAGTTGCCCTCGATACATTCCTTGCCCGCGCGTTGAAGGTGACGCGGTCAAGATGCCGCACCGAGGCGGCGGGTGCAACCGACGCGCGCCGGCGCGTCAGTCGGCGCGAACTTGTGCGGCCGGCGCGAAACCCTCACACCCGCTGATCGCCGTCACCCGCAGATGGAGCGACGCATGGCGCGGATGCCCGCATTCGTCGACCAGCGTTTCCGGGGCTTCGTGGCTCACCCGGATCTGTACCAGCTTTTCAGCTCTGCTGTGCGATTCTCCGAAATGAGTGCAGAGCCCGCACTGCCCGTCGTGTACGTGTTGCATCGTCTCCTCCCGCGGCCAAGGGAGGCAAAGACCGTGCTTCCCTCACAAACAGCCGAGTCGACGAAGCTCGGCCTCGCACTGTTCAACGCTCTCGAAGCGAATCGTCCGAATCCCGAACGTCGCGGCCGCCGCGACGTTCGCCGCTACGTCGTCGATGAACACCGTGTCCGTCGGATCCAGCTGATACGTCGCGATCAGATGTTCGTAGATAGCCGGTTCGGGCTTGCAGTGGCCGACGCGCGATGAGATTACCGCGCCGCTGAAGAGCTCCCAGAAGTCGTACACGCGCTCGAGGTGCTCCATCGACAGCGCGGGCATGTTCGAGAGGCAGAAGAGCCGATGCCCCGCTCCATGCAGACGACGAACGAGCGCGACCACGTCGGCATTGGCAACGAGCGCCGCCGGCACGCCTTCGATGAACTCGCGGACCTCAGTCTCACTGAGGCCGGTGCGCGCCGCCGCGCGGCGCACCGCGGCGTCGACCGACAGCGAGCCACGGTCCAGCTCGAGCCAATCCGGATGCCGAATGATCTCCCGCTCGACGATCAGCCGCGTGTGCGGATCGACGAAAGCGCGGGCGACGATTTCATCGGGCCGCCAGGCGACGACGACGCCGCCGAGGTCGAAAACGACGTTCATTTCGAGGAAAGTTGTCGAAGAGCCTGCAATGTACCGAAGCTTGCAGGGAGTCCGGGCTTTGGCAGGCTGGACGCTGTAGGTTTTTGATGAACTCGCACGTTGAACGAGGATAGTCGCATGCTCGCTGTTCGCTCCCGCCCGCTCTCGCGGCGCGTCACACCGCTGGTGACGCTCTCAATAATCGCGGCGATGTTTCCGCTGTCGCTCTTCGCTCAGGCCACTGCCTCGACGAGTCAGCCGGCCGGGTGGGTAAAAGAGTTCGGTACGATGTGGACATTCGACGCGCCGCCACTGGCCTACTGGAAGGCGCGCTACGGCTTCACGCCGGATCAGGCTTGGCTCGATCACGTGCGACTCTCGTCGATTCGCATCCCCGGTTGCTCGGCGTCGTTCGTGTCGTCGGCGGGGCTGGTGATGACGAACCATCACTGCGGCCGCGATTGTACCGCCGGTGCGTCGCCGCGCGACAGCAACTACGTCGAAACCGGCTTCGCCGCGGCGAGCCTGGGCGACGAAAAGAAATGCGCGAACATGTTTGCCGATCAGCTCCAGTCGATCACCAACGTCACCGACCGCATTCGCAAAGCCGTCACCGCGACCACGCCGGCCAAACAGGTCGAGCAACGCAACGCCGAGATCGACCGCATTCAAAAGGAATGCGCGCAACAACCAACCGAGGTGTGTGAGGTCGTCACGTTCTATCAGGGCGGAATGTATTCACTCTACAAATACCGCCACTGGACCGACGTCCGCCTCGTCATGGCGCCCGAAGAAGGGATCGCGTTTTACGGCGGAGATCCCGACAACTTCACGTATCCGCGCTACGATCTCGACCTGACGCTCCTTCGCGTCTACGAGAATGGCCAGCCCCTGTCTCCGCACGATTTTCTCAAGTGGAGCGCGAACGGCGCGGCCGAGAACGACGTCGTCTTCGTCACGGGCAACCCCGGATCGACCGGACGGCTCCTCACCGTCGCGCAGATGGAGTACCTGCGGGACGTGGACTATCCCGCCCGACTCGCCGGCTACGATCGCCTCCTCCGCATTTGGCACGCCCTGGCCGCGGCCTCGCCGGAGGCGGCACGCACATACCAGAACAACATCTTCAGCTATGAGAACTCGAAGAAAGCCGTGACCGGCTACCGCGCCGGGTTGCTCGACTCGGCGATCATGGCGAAGAAGCGCGCCTTCGAGCGCGATTTCCGGAAGCGCGTCGAGGCCGATCCGGCGCTGCGCGCCAAGTACGGAGCGGCCTGGGACGAGATCGCGCGCGCCGAAAAAGAGATGGCGTCGTTCGCCAGGAACCTGCAATGGCAGAGCTTTGGCGGTGGATCGAACTTGTTGAACATCGCCGGCGGTATCGTCCGCCTGCCGTCGCAAGGCGCGCTGCCCGATTCCGCGAGACTGCCGCAATATCGCGGCGCAGGCCTCGATCGCATCCGTCAACAGATCGCCACGATCCCGGTCGATACTGCCTTCGAGCGACGCGCGCTCGCCGCCACGTTCGCGGCCTGGAAAGAAGCGTTGCCCGCCACGGACCCCGCGCTGGTCCTGGCACTCAAAGCCGGCGGCGGTGATCCCGATCGCGCGGCGGCGGCAATTATCGCCAAGACGACACTCGCCGACCCGGCGGCGCGGCGCGCGCTCATCGATGGTGGAGCATCAGCGGTCGCCAAATCGACGGATCCCCTGATCGCGATCGCGCGCACGATCGAGCCGGTCAATCGTCGTCTCGCCGAACGCGCGGCAAAGCTCGACGCCGTCATCTCCTCCAACGCCGAGAAGATCGGACAGGCAATCTTCGCCGCGTACGGCACCTCCCTGCCTCCCGACGCGACCTTCACGCTCCGCATCACCGACGGTCTCGTCGAAGGCTATCCGATGAACGGCACCGTCGCCCCCTACAAGACGACGATGTTCGGTCTCTACGAGCGCGCTTCGGATTTCGACAACAAGCCGCCATTCCAGCTTCCCGATCGATGGGCAAAAGGCCGCGACCGGCTCGACCTCTCGACGCCGATGGACTTCGTCTCGACCAACGACATCATCGGCGGTAACTCGGGCAGCCCGGTCATCAATCGCAACGCGGAAGTGGTTGGCCTGATCTTCGACGGCAACATCGAGTCGCTGCCCAATCGATTCATCTTCACCGACGAGGTGGCGCGTTCGGTCAGTGTGAGCTCGCGCGCGATCGTCGAGGCGCTGCGCAAGCTGTACCGGGCCGATCGGATCGCCGACGAATTGACCGGCGGACGGTGATCGTCGGGACTGTTACCGGTTGGCCGCGACCGCGCGGAGCTTGTTGAGGTCGGGCATATAGACGAGCAAGCCGTCGTCGGGAAGCGTCTTGTGATATCCGGCGACGAGCTGCTCGCGGTAGTGATCGATGTCGAAGTCGAACGGATCGCTCGGACTCATGTCGACGACTTCCATGTCGGCGTTGACCATGAACATCTTGCCGAACTGCATCGTCCCTCCGCGGAACAGGATGAAGTTCGTGGCGATCGAATCCGGATCCAGACGCTTTGCCACGCGCATCCCGTCCGCCGATCCGAACACTTGAACGAGGCGATCCGGCTGGAGCGCGACTTGGACGAGACGCCCGCGGATCGCCGGCGGCGGCAGCATGCTCACCGGATTCAGGAAGAGATCGTTGCCGACGACACGAACGCCTTTCGCCCCGCTGACGTCGATCATCTTCGCGAGGTTGAGCCCGAGAGCGTTCATGAGCCCCTGACCTGGAATCGAGCAGATCTTCATCGAGACGGGATGGATGCGAATCTCCCCCTCGGCGGTCACACTCAACTCGCCGACCATCTCGAACGGGATGTCCACCCCCTTATGCAGCGTCCCTCGCTGCACGAGATGCTGTCCGTCCACCGCGAATGACAAGTCGCGCAGCGGCGCGCCGCGGTAGGCGAACACGTAGGTGTTCATCAGTCGAGCGAGGTCGTCGAGCGGCAACCCGACCCGGCCCGTATCGATCGAAAGGACGAACGACGTCTTGTCGTCGAGCGAGACGACGCCGTCATCGCGACGGCTGAGCATCCTGCCGGTAAGCTGCTCGAGATCGAGCGCTACGCCCTTCCACACCCGAAAGCGCACACCCTGAAAGCGGGTGTTCACCACCGTGTCGCTTGCGTCCGGATGGACTCTCGGAGGCAGCACCACCGTTGTCGGCGTCGCCACCGTCTGCTCGATGACGTACGACGGTCCCCCGGCGCGGCAGGAGACAACCACAGCCATGCCGACGACGGAAACAACCGCAAGGAAGCTGCGACGGTGAAACTGATGTTGATCGAGCATCTGTATACCGATGGACTAACTCCTCTCGAAATGCACGCTCCGAGCCGTCGCGGCGGCCAGAACAGTCAGGGTAAGCGGTGCCGCTGATTGTCTAGCGATTGCCCCTCTCCCGTCGCGACCATCAACGGCTTGGCCGAGTTCGCCGTTGTTACTCGGGGGGCGCCACGCCTATTGAGGAACACGGTAGATGCCGCGCTGGTTCAGCCCCCTGTCGAGCCTGTTCGTTCTTACCTCCTGTCTCGGACACAGCACTACCGAAACCGGCCAACCGCCGCAGACAGGTCCCTACGCCACGGTGTCGACGGAGCTCAAAGACGCGAGCTCGGCGCCCGCGGCGTCGGTGCTGACGGTTCGCGCTCACGTCACACACGACGGGACAGCGATCGCCGGCGCACCGGTCAAGTTCACTGTCGCCGCGGGACACGGACGCCTCTCCGCCGACAGTACCGCGACCGACACCCTCGGCGTAGCCGTGGTGCTTTGGACCCTCGGCGATACCGCGAGCGAAGTGAATAGCCTCACCATCGTCTCAGGCGACGGGGTCGACACGCTGCATGTCGCCGCGGTGGCGGGCAGTCCATCGTACCTGGTTCCGGTCAGCACGATCACCGACGTCGCCGTCGGTGCCGCGCTCGCTATTCAGGTGCGCGCCACCGATCGGCCGGGGAATCCCGTCGCCGGCACGACCGTATTCTGGGTCCCGTCGGGAGGAACGCTGTCATCCGCTTCCAGCGTCACCGACGCGAACGGGATCGCGCGCGTGACCTTCATGTCGACGCAACCGGGAAGCTTCACGCTGTCCGCGGTTCTCCCCGAGACCGCGACGCGCGATTTCCAAATCACCGTGCACTGACTTTCGAGTTCTCGAAATGGGGTCTGACCCATCTTTGTATCGAATCCGCGGCCCGCTGCTATTCGACGCCTCGGCGAGACACAGGCGGCTCGACAAACTGAAATTTCGTGGCACGCTGGAACTCGCGAGCCAGCGACAGGATCCGATCATCCGACCCGCGCGGCCCGGCGAACTGCACGCCAAATGGTAAGTCGTCCGCCAAAAAGCCCGCCGGAACGCTGATCGCCGGAAAGCCGAAATAGTTGCAGAAGAAGGTATTGTTGGGCGACACCGCCAGCTCGCCCGCCGCCCGTGCTTCGTCGATCGTCGGCGGGGGTGCGGTAAGTGTCGGCAGCAGGATGGCGTCGACGTCGGCGAAATCGCCGCGGCTCGGATCGTCGCGATCGCGCCGGATCGCGGCGACGTCGAAGCGGGCGTCGTCGAATGGCGCAGTGTGTTCGACGAGCTCGACGTTCATCGCCGCGAGCGACGACACGCATCGCTCAAACGACGCGCGAATCTCGTTCGTCGCCGTGTAGTTCGTCACGACGCCGAGTCTGCGCACCGGCGCGGGCGGCGCGGGCGGCGCGGGCGGCGCGGGCGGCCGGTCCGCGAGCGCCGCGAAGATGACCGCGACGTCGTCGGGCGTACGGGCGGTGACGCACGGATGACTCAACAACGGGATCGTCGGGTCGGGCGGCGGCTCATCGCCGAGGATTCCCGATGCGTCGATCAATCCGAACGTCGGCTTGAAGCATGTGACGCCGCAAATCGCGGCCGGAAGCCGGCCAGATCCCACGGCGTCCGTGTCCACCGTTCCCAAACACATTCCGGTGGCCACGGCGACCGCGGATCCCCCGGACGACCCGCCCGGCACACGCCGCGGATTCCATGGATTGACCACCGGCCCGAAGTCACTCTCCAGCGATGTGGTTCCGCCCCCAAGGCGGTGCATGTTCGTCTTGCCGACGAGAATAGCGCCGGCGTCGTACAACCGGTTCACCACCGCCGCGTTCTTCGTCGGAACACGATTCGTGAACTGCGCGAAGCCGCCGGTGGTTCGGATGCCTGCCGTGTCGTAGAAGTCCTTGACGGCCATCGGGACGCCGTGAAGAAGCCCGCGCCAACGACCCGACCGCGATTCTGCGTCCGCCCGCCCGGCTTGTTCTCGGGCGAGCTCGCGTGTCACGGTGATGAAGGCGTTGAGCATCGGGTTCAGCCCTTCGATCCGCCCCAGTGCCGCGTCCAGTAGCCCTTCCGCCGAGGATTCGTTGCGGCGCATGGCTTCGGAGATGGCGGAAATCGATTCCACGTCTGCCTCATTACCCTTTAGGTCGATTGACGCGTGACGACGCGCCCCCTACCCTCGGAATCCCAATCACCGGGAAGGGACAATGCACGCCACGATTCGCCGCTGGAACGGCGCCTCCAAATTGATCGCCGAGATGGAGCGCCGCGCGCAAGAGGTCGAAGACGTCATCTCGTCGACGCCGGGGTTCGTTGCGTATCACGCCGTGAAATCCGGCGACACATTGATCTCCATCACGGTGTGCCAGGACAAAAACGGCACCGACGAGACCACGCGGCGCTCCGCGCAATGGGTGCGCGAGAAGCTCCCCGCCGAAGCGTCGGCCGGTCTGAGTCCGGAGGTCATCGAGGGCGAGGAGTTCTTCAACTTCCAAACGCCCCAGCGCCTCAGCAACACGACGACGCGGACGTTCAGTACCGTGGACACGAAACCGACGAACGACGCGACGATCTAGCGAGCCTTGCCGTTCGAACGATCGAACGCGAGCACGACAATGGCCGACGGCATCTCTGCCGTCGGCCTTGTTCTCTTGCGTTCGTCTGAAGGAAGTCGAGCCCGCTGTGACGGAGGAACCCGACGGTCTCTGGACGACTTCATATCTCGCGCTATGAGGCACGTTTTTCGACGCGCACGCTGAATCCTCAACTGCGGGAGGTTGGAATGCAGAAGCAGGAGCTCCTGGTCGTCGTCGCGGCTGCGCTCGTCGCCGGCTGCACGAGTGACAAGCCCGCGCCCACGTCGTATGAGATTCGGGCGCCACTCTATGCGATGCCGCCACACGCCGGACAATCCGATTTCAACTTCAACACTCATCTCACCGGAGACGAGGAGACGCCGCCGAACGCGTCGCCAGCGCAAGGCCAAGCGGTGCTGCGCGTGAGCGACGACGGAGCGTCGGTGGATTTCCAGCTCATCGCGTCGAACATCGACAACATCACACAAGCCCACATTCACTGTGGCCCGCCGGGCGTGGCCGGTCCGATTCGCATCTGGCTGTTCCCTGTCATCGGGACGTCCGGCACGGCATTGCCCCCCGGCGGCGGCCGGCACGATGGCGTCCTCGCGTCGGGTACCTTCCATCCCGCGGGCGTCACCTGTCCCGCCGTCGCCGGCAATCCGTCGATGCCCGTCCTTGACGCCATTCGCGCGGGCCTCGCGTACGTGAACGTGCACACGAACGCCGGCCCCGGGGTGCCCCCCGGGCCGGGCAACTTCCCGGCCGGTGAAATTCGCGGTCAACTCGATCGCCCGGGCAACCACCCGTAAGTCGGCCGGGCGACGACAGAACGGGCCGATAGCGGATTGCTATCGGCCCGTTCGCATTCTCTAACGACTACTTCTGCACGACGAGCGCCGTTACCATGCCGAACATCCCGTGCTCCGACTCGGCGTGCGGGAGGATGTGGCAGTGGAAGGCCCATGTGCCCGGGTTGGTGCAGTTCACGATCACATCCCATCGCTCGCCGGGCGCGATGTTGAGCGTATCGCACTTCCACGGTGCCGGAGCCGGCCATCCGTCCTTGGCGATCACCGTCATGTGCATCCCGTGCAGATGCATCGGGTGAATCATCATGCCTTCGTTCATGAAGCGGATCCGCACCTTCTGTCCGAGCTTGGCGACGATCGGCTGCGTCGCCGGAAAGCTCTTTCCGTTGAACGTGTAGCCGTGCACGCCGTCGTTGAGCACGAAAACCTGGTCGACATCGGGGTGGTCGTACTGCGTCGGCTCTTTCGGCTCGACGATGAACGCGCCGAGCAGTCCGAGTCCAACCTGCTTCGCGGCGTTGTGGTGCGAGTGGTACATGTGCGATCCCGAATTCGGCACGGTGAATTCGTACGTGTACGACTGTCCCGGCTTGATCGGCGGCTGCGTGATGAACGGGACGCCGTCCTGGTCGTTCGGCAGCTCGAGTCCGTGGAAATGGACGACCGTGGATTCCGGAAGCTGATTGTTCACGACGATTCGAACGCGATCACCTTCCTTCACGCGAATTTGCGGACCGGGCACCTGATCGTTGTATGCCCATGCCTCGACGAATTTCCCCGGCTCCGTCTCCCACTGAATCTTTTTCGCCGTGAGCTCGAAGACCTTCACTCCCTTGTCGATCTTGGGTTGGAGGGGCTGGTTGCCCAACCCCGCGGTCTTCGCCGGAAAGGCTTTGATGCCTTTCTCGTGCATCGCGTCCATTGCGTCGGCGGCAGCCTGTGCGCCGGCGACCGTGTCGTGCGGTCCCATCGTCCCACCGGTCTGTCCGGACGATGGCGTCGCGCTGGCTGCGGCGCTCGCGGCGGCTTTGCTCGGGTCGGGCTTGCACGCGGTCGCGACGCCGGCGACGAGCGCGACGACACCGCCGTCACGGAGAAACCGGCGCCGGCTTGTCTTCTTATCGAGCACGTCTAGTACGGATCTATCGGACATGTCAGAGCTCACGAGGCATTGGTGTGCACCGAATCTCTGTCATCGCAGACCCCGATTGTGTCGGAGAAGGGCCGAAAGTGTGCCCGGGAATCCCTGACATTAGCCGTACCATTTCCGGGTGGCGCGCATCAGCCAAGGCCCGACGACGTACGCCGGGTGCTTCGCCATCTCCGGTTTGAGAATGGCGAGCAAGGCCCAGAAGCGCTGCTCCTTGTCGAATCGCCCACGGTCCGCGGCGCTCAGCATCTCGCCGGCGAAAGTATGCTCGTTCGTGCGCTTCTGTTGACGCGCCAAGGCTCGCACCCATCGTTGCACGATCGGCCGCGCGCGCTCGTCATCCGGGGAGATGCCGCGCTGAATCGCTCGTAGCACTTCGCCCTGGGCCTCCCGCACCCCGCGGGGCGCGTCGGCCTTCGCCGGTTTCCGGCGATCGCGATAGTGGGCGAGAAACGCTTCGTCCGATACCAGCTCCGCGAGCTCGAGCCATGCGTCGAGCTGCTCCGGCGTCGCATCGTCCGGCAGCTCGAAGCGCGCCGCGTCGAGGATCGCGCGCTGCAGCGCCGGCGGGCCCGTCTCCGCCACACGCTTGCCAAGCTGCTCGGCGACGAATCGCGCCTTGTCCGCCCGCTCGAGTCGCGCCAGCGCGTACAGCCGCTGAATGCGCGACGCATCGAGCTCGCCGGCGTGGCGTAGCGAGGCACGCAGCACGGCGACGCGCCGTCGGATCAGCGCGGCCTGGTGCTCGAGGGTTTTGACGTGCAGCTCGGCGGTCGCGCGCAGGTCCGTCGCGCCGCGCAGCACGCGTCCGATCGTCGCCAGGTCGACGTCCAATTCGCGCAGCGTTCGCACCACGTCGAGGCGCGCGCGATCCGCGTCGGAGTACACACGATAGCCCGACGCCGTTCGCCGCGGTCGCAAGAGGCCGAGCTGTTCGTAGTGCCGCAGGATCTGCGGGCTCACGCCGGCGCCGCGCGCCAGCTCCCCCACGGTCAATGATTTGTCGCGCACCCCTTGACCTTACAACGACTGTAAGGATTAGGATAGGCGCATGACGATACCTCGAGCAGTGCCGACGACACATCCCTACCGCACCGACGGTTGGGAGCGCGAGATCTACGGGATGCCGGCGTTTCCCGTCATCCTCGCCAACGACCTCGCTCGTTCGTCGCAATGGTACCAGGATGTCCTCGGCTTCGCGGACGTCTTCACCATGCGCGGTCCGGACGACCGTCCACTCCTCGCGCACCTGCGCTGGTCGAAGTGGGCCGACGTCCTGATCACTCAAGCACGCACGCCCGTCGAGCCACCGCGCGGACAAGGAATCACGCTCAACTTCATGACACTCGGTGTCGACGAGCTCGCGGAGCGTGCGCGCGCCGCGGGCGCGAACGTGCTCGAAGGCCCGGTCGATCGCCCGTGGAACGCGCGCGACGTCACGATCGCCGACCCGGACGGCTACCGGCTCAATTTCACGGGTCCGTCGAGCAACGCCGCGCGCCTGTCGTTCGACGAAGTGATGAAGCGCGCGCGAGAGGCCCGAGACTAGCTCACGACGCTGGACGGTTCCACATCGCCGGTGGCACCAGAAGTATCGGAAGGACGATCCGGCGCATGACGTTGTCGGAGACGGAATTGGTTCGCCCGATTGGATCGATCCCCAACCCATGCGTGCCGATGGCGACGAGTCCGGCCGATTCCGTCTCGGCATACCGCGTCACGCCATCGGCTGGGTTTTCGGCCGGAACAATTTCCGTTCGCAGCTCCACGCCGGCCCAACTACCCGCCGCGCGATGAATCGGCGCCAGCGCATCCTCGAGTGCACGCGATCGCGCCGCGGTTTGCTCCGGTGAGGGTGCGCGCATGATGTGAAGCGCGGTGAGCAGCGTCGGCGCCGCGCGTCGCGCCCGAAGCGCCGACGCCCATGAGAGTGCCACGCGCAGCGTACCGCGCGCCGTGTCGGAGAGATCGATCGCGGCGACAACATGCTCCAGGGGAAGTCGCAACGCCCGAGCGGTAACCAGACACGGCACCGCGGCATTTGTCACGACGGCAAGGGCCGTCGAGCCGAGACCTGAAGCGCGCGGGCCATCGGACATCTCGCGATGCGGGCCGAGGACGATGACGTCCGCGTTGATTTTGTCCGCGGTGAGGTTGATCGCGCGCGTGGGATCGCCGACGGAAAGGTGGAGCTGCGCGTCGTCCATCGGAATACCGATCTGCTGTAGCTCACGCTCCACCGACGAACGTTGAGCGTCGATCCCGGCGACGTGGAGCAGGTGAAGCTCAGCCCCCGCGGCCATGGCCAGGTCGCGGGCACTCGTCACCGCCGCGCGAAAGCTCCCGTCGAGATCGATCGCGGCCAGGACCCTTTTGAGGGCGAGCAATTCCATATGTTTGAAACGTTACCGCCACCACATTGACCGCGACATCGGCCTTCGGGGCTCAACCGCTAGCGTCAACTCGCTTCGCGAGGATCAGCCTGCTCCGAGCCACTTCCTTTGCGCCGCGCGCTCGGTAGTATTGTCCAACCCGAGCGTGGAATGAACGCAAACTTCTTCTGGAAGCCGACCCGCTTCGCCGTGGTCCTCTGCCTCGCGGCCGGCTGCTATCGATATGTCCCGCCGCCCGTCGCGCCGGCGCGGGACGCTGAAGTCCGGTTCCAGCTCACGCCGGCCGGCTCAACCTCGCTCACCCCGGTGCTCGGGCGCGGAACCGTCGCCGTGGAGGGCCGCGTTGCCGCCGTGACCGACACAGCGTACGTACTCGCCGTGTCGGCCACTCTCAAACCAAGCGAAGACGGCAATAATTCCGCGCGAACTGTGTGGGCGGGCGAGATGGTGACCATCCCTCGCCAGTCCATCGCCCGCGCCGACAACAGAACCCTTGACCGCGGACGCACCGCCGGCGTCTTCGCCGCGAGCGCCGTTGCCGCAGCGATTGTCGTGAAACTGGTGGTACACACGCTGGGCAGCGGCGGAAGCGGCGGTGATACCGGCGGAACGGTCGTCACTCCATGAAGTGGAGTGCCGATTCAGGTGCAAGAGGCGGAGCGAAGATTGGTTGGCTGGGGCGCGAGAGGGTTGGATTGACGTTCGATCGCGGTGATCGGGAAGAAGCAGGCCTTCCGCGCCGCCACCGACGTCGGTAGCCAGCGATCGGCTTTCAGCCCAAATCGGTACAGGTCGTGAAGCCGTCGTGACTGCAAGAAGAGATTGACGCGTCGTTCGTGAATCAGAATGTCGCGCGCCGATGGCGTCGTGCCATCCCATGGCGTGAGCGCGTCCACCGACCGGACGGCATTGATCCGCGTCTTGAACTCCGCGTCGTTCGCCGACGCGAGGGCGGCCTCGGCGAGAATGAGTTGCATTTCCTTCCACGACGTCACGGTGAACGGGATCAGTGTCGTGGACGACGCGCGGCAGCACTCGTCGATCGCCTTGTTGATCACAACGTCCGGCTGGCCGGTCACTGGATCTTTCAGCTTGATCCCCGCGGTTCCGGCCAGCGGCTGAAGATTGTTGCGCGCCGGATCCGGATTGATGTAATCGCCTCCCGCCCGAATCTCCTGACGCGAGTTCATCTCCGAGCCGACGTTGTTCGTCCCCGTATTGGCCGTCGTCGCGATCACGCGATAGCGATATCCGGTGGTCATCAGCGCGAGCGCGGCGGTGGCATCGGCATTGGCCGCAGGGTCATTGATCAGCGGATTCGCCGGCGTCGTTCGCGCCGGCTTCAGCAGCTTCCAGAGCGCCTTCGCGAACTTCGCGCGCGCACGCAAGCCGAGAATCTGGCTCTGGAGATCGACACTGTTCGCGCTCTTCGCGATCGGAAGCGCTCGATCCAGATAGACGATGGCCGAGTCGTACACCTGCAGCATGTTGGCTTCGCCCAGCGGCGGGGCGGGCTTCGTTCGATCCGACGCCAGGATGAAATCGTCGTAGTTGTCGCCGATCGTGATGTACGTGACGGCCGCGTAGACGTAGGTCCGCGCGAGGTCCGTCGGGCTGCGCAACGATCCGTCCTTGCTGAAGCCTTCCAGGCGATCGATCGTGTAGTTGGAGAGCCATCGCGCCTCGCTCGCCAACGGGTACGCCGCATCGTTGTACTCGTTCAGCGGATCGGAGACGTCCCCGCCGTCGAGGAGGCCCCAGTTCTCCCGTGAGCCGACCCACGTCAGCTCGTCGCTGGCAACGGAGTACGGGCCGTAGACCGAGGTGATCATGCGCGTGACGGCGGCATTGAGCCCATTCGCCAGCGTTGGCGCGCTCGCGGCGTCACCCAACGCCGACTCGTCGATCGCGTTCGGATTGGTGACGTTCGTATCGAACATGGAACACGCCGCCATCGCGGCGCCGATGATCGCGAGGGAGAGCGCGCGACGCGAGTAGAGTTTTCTCATGGTCGTTCCTCCCTTAGAAGCCAAGGTTGACGAGGAACGCGATGCGACGAGGCACGGGCATGCCGAACGAATCGCTGGCATCGTTGAAGTTGCCGGTGACGCCACCCCCGGCCTGCCGGCCGGCATAGGCGATCTCCGGGTCGGCGCCCGAGTACGGCGTCCAGAGGCCGATGTTGCGCCCGGCCAGCGTGAATGCCATCGACCGCGCGCCCACGCGAGCGGCGAGCCGCTCGGGCGCGAGGTACGTCAGCGAGAGCTCACGGAACCGAAGGAAGTCGCCCTTCTCGAATTCATTGAGCCCCGGCTCGAGGAGGTGCCGGTAGTTCTTGATGTACTCATCGGCGGCTGCAAGCCGCTGTTCCGGAGTGCTGGATGGATCATTCAGGATCGCTTCGACCTGAACGTACGGGCGAAGATTCGACCCGATCGTGGCGTGCTGCGAGTTCCGGAACGCGTAGGTCAGGTTGTGCACCATGAAGCCGGTGCGCCACTCGAAGAGCCCTTGCGCGCGCCAGTTGTTGTGATAGGTGAGCGTCGGGCCAAAGGTGCCCGTCCAGTCGGGGAAGATCTTCCCGATTCGCTGCTCGAGGACGTTGCCATTCCCGTCGTAATCGGCGAGCAGTGGTTTGAGCGCGTTCTGAACTGCTCCTGTCTTGAGGTCACGCGGTTGCGCAAGGTAGGCGAGCAGTTCGGCGCGCGTCGCGGCGCGGCCATTTCCGTTCAGGCTGATCGGAAACTGGTCGGGTCCGTAGCAGGCGATGTCCGTGTTCGCTTTGTTCTTTGCCGGCGTCGCGCCGCCGCCCGGGCATGCTTGGGCGAGTCGCGGCGCGTAGATCGACCCGAGAGGATCGCCTTCCTTCAGGAAAACGCGGTGCCGGATGTAGTCCGGCTGCGTTTTGATGTTCGGCGCACCGCCCAACGAGTTCAGTGTCTGGCTGATGTACGAGGCGTTCGCCGACAGCTCGAGCGACAGGCGCGGCCGGTTGATGACATAGGATCGAGCGCCGAGCTCGTATCCGTAGGCCGTCGCCTTGCCGATGTTGTCCAACTGCGTGCGACGGAAACCACCCGACACCGGGAATTGGCGCGCGATCAGCAGGTCGTTTACGACGCGATGCCACGCCGTCGCGTCGATTCCAACGCGATCGCCCCACAGCCCCGCCTCGAAACCGCTTTCGATTTCCGTCGCCACCTCCGGCTTCAGCGCCGGATTGCCGAGGTTCGACGGAACCAGCCCCGCTCCGAGCTCGCCGCGTAACGGCGCGAAGGTCGTGAACTTGTCGAACGCGCCGGGTTGCCGTCCGGATTTACCGAGGGCGAAGCGAAGCCGAAGCGAGTTGATGCCGAGCGGTCGCGACCAGGACGAGAGATCGCTCGGCACGACCGACAAGCTGGCTTTCGGATAGAACACCGCCGGCGCGTCGGCCCCGAACGCGCTGGCATAGTCGTATCGCCCGCCGACGGTGAGGAAACTCCAATTGTGGAAGCCGAGCTGTTCCTGGGCGAAGAAGCCGCCATTGACGGTTGTTAGAAAACTCTCGGCAGCCGAAATGTTCTGTCCGCCCGCGCTGACGACCGAAATTCCCGGACCCGGGAGATTGGTCGACGAACCGCCCGCGGATGTCGACTTGACATTGAAGACCTGCATACCGGCGACGAACGCCGACGAGAGCGACGGCCGAATGTCGCGATTCCACGCTGCCTTGGCGTCGAGCGTGAGGACGCGGGCTTGATCCGCGCTGACGCTCTTCGAGCCTTCGACGTTGTTCGTCGTGTACTCGTCGACGTCGTAGCGGAAGCGCGAGAAGCTGAAGCTGTTCGTGTTGGAGATGTCCCAACCCGCCGTGACATCGAGATTGAGCTCGCTCAGCGGCGTGTAGGCCATGTTCACCGAGCCGTTGTAGCGTTGCACGGCCTCCTCGGCCTGCTGCTGCAGCGACTCGCGAATCGTCATGAAGGCCTGGTTGCCGAAGGCGTTGCCTTCCCCGCTGCATTCGCCCGGCGCGACGTAGCTCGACCGGTTGCAGTTCGCCACCTCGGGGCGGGCGTACGAGGCGAGCGCGTACGTGCCGTAGATGCTGTTGCCGATGATGCCGCCCCCCGGGATGGCGTTCCACGTGTAGTAGTACGCCGATCGAAGTCCGAGCCGCATGTTGTTGAACGGAACGAGCGAGAGATTCGCGCCCGTCTGGATTCGCTTCAGCGCGTCCGTCGCGGTTCCGAGCGACTTGCCGCCGATCGGACCGTCCTCGTACTGATACCGTCCGGAGGCGAAGTACGTGAACGACGGTCCGCCGCCGTCGACCTGCCCCGCGGCGGTCGACGCGGTTCCGGTCTCGGTGAGATAGTCGCGCCAGATCGGAACCTCGAACACGTGATACGGCGTCAGCGATCCGAGCTTCCAGAACTGCGCCACGCTGTCTGCCTGCGCCTGCGTTTTCGCATAACCGGCGTTCGGCGCCACCCGATCGGGGAATTGAATCGCCTCCTGTTCCCCGGTGAATCTCCAATGCGGAGCGCTATTCGAGCCGCGCTTGGTGAAGACTTGAATCACGCCATTCGACGCCTCGGTGCCATACAGTGTCGCCGCGGCGGCGCCCTTGAGGACTTCGATTCGTTCGATGGATTCCGGATCGATGTCGTCGAGGCGGGACGTTTGGCCTCCGCCCGCATTGACGCGGATACCGTCGAGGAAGATGACGGGCTCGTTGGACTGTGTGAGGCTCGCGTTGCCGCGAATGCGAATCCGCGCCCCGGTCCCCGTCAGCCCCGCCGACGTGATCGACGTCAGTCCAGGCTCGCGCGCTTGGAGCAGCGAGGACAGATCGTTGATCGGTACATTCTGCGGCGCCTGCACGACGGCGACCGTGTTGCCGAGTTTCTTGACCTCGACCTGCTGGCCGCTCCCCGTCACGACGACCTGGTCGAGCTGCAAGGCAGACACGCTGATCTGAAAGTCCAGTCGCGCCGTCTGCCCCGCGGGGACGACCACCGAGCGGGTCAATGGTCCGTACCCGATCATACGGACCGTGGCGTCGACCTGTCGCGCGGGCACGCCCCCGATCCGATACGTGCCGGCTTCATTCGTGACGGCGCCGAGTGTCGTCCCCGCGACGCGAATGCGCGCACCGACAATCGGCCGCTCATTCTGCGCGTCGACGACTTTCCCTTCGATGGCACCAGTGGTCGCTTGAGCCGCCACTCCGTGGGGCGCGGTCAGTGCGACGACGACGACAGCGGCGGCAACACCCGAACGAACCGCACGAGCGAATGCAAACATCGCGACCCTCCTGGTGGCGGGAGGGCGGTCTCTAAACTCACCGGCGTCGGTGGGCGGGAAACCGCCGACTCACGGAGACTGCAACGTCAGCTGCCTAAGGTAGCTGAGAGAATACGCCTGCCGGTGCGAAGCACAAGGTCGGCGGCAATGAGGATCAGCCTGCTCCCCATTGACATTCTATGGGAAGAGCCGAACATTCCCAGAGACACTCTACGGGAGCCGGCAGTGAGCACCTCGCTCGACCTCCTCCAGGGCACGCTCGACCTTCTCGTCCTCAGAACGCTTTCCTGGGGACCCGCTCACGGCTACGACGTCGCCCGTTGGATCCAGGACGTCACCGGCGATGTGCTCCGCGTCGAAGAGGGCTCCCTCTATCCCGCCCTGCACCGGCTCGAGAAGCGGAAGCTGCTCAAGTCGTCGTGGGGGCTGTCGCGCAACAATCGCCGCGCCAAGTACTACGAGATCACGGCGAAGGGCCGCGAGGCGCTGGCGAGTGAGGCGTCCGCTTGGTCCAGCTTCACCAAGGCGGTCGCCACCGTCATGACGTCAGCCGAGCGGCCGGAGTGGGCCAAGTGACGCCGCGCCTCGGATCGAATTGGCGACGCTATCTCAGCTTCTTCGGCCGACGCCCCGAACGCGACGTCGACGACGAGCTCGCGTTTCATGTCCAGGCGCGCGTCGACGAGTACATCGCGACCGGCATGGATCCAGAGGCAGCGCGCGCCGCAACGCTCGTGCGCCTCGGCGACCTCACGCGCTATCGCGGTGAAACGCTCGCCATTGAGCAACAAGAACAACGGAGGCGCACCATGTCCAACGTCGCCCACTCGGTCATTGGCGACATCCGCTTTGGCGCCCGACAACTCGGCCGCAACCTGCCGCTGACCATCGCCGCACTCCTCTGCTTCGCGCTGGGTGTCGGCGCCAACACCTCCATCTTCTCGGTCGTCAATGCGGTGCTATTTCGTCCGCTCCCTTTCCCCGATTCCGACAAGCTCGTCGTCGTGACCGAAGGAGTCACCAAACTCGCGGCCGATATCAGCTCGATTTCGGCGCCCGATCTCCTCGACTATAGGGAAACAGAGGGTCGCGCCTTTCGGTCGCTCGCGCTCATTCGCCGGCGCGACGTCACCATCGCGGTGAACGGCGAGGCCGAAGTGATTCCCGGCGCGGCCGTCACGCCGTCGACGTTCAAGGTCCTTCGTGTCGCGCCCGCGGTCGGGCGCGTCTTCCTCGACGCGGACACGGTTGCCGGCGCGCCGCTCGTCGTCGTGATCAGCGATGGACTCTGGCGGCGCCGGTACGGCGCCGATCGCTCGATGATCGGTAGGCAGATTACCCTCTCCAGCGGCACCACAGCCGAAGTCGTGGGCATCATGCCTTCGGGATTCGCCTTCCCGATGCCGGGCCTCGGCATGCCTGTCGCCGACATCTTCCTCCCATTTCGCTTCTCGCCCGCTGTGCTGGCGCAACGCGCCGACAACTTCGGCGCGCTTGCCATTGGACGCCTCCAGAACGGTGTGTCCGAGGAACGCGCCGAGTCCTCGCTCGCTGAGATCGTGCGTCAACTGCCCCAGCGTTATCCGGACAGCTGGGGTAAATCCCAAAGCCGCGGCGGCACGCCCCTCATCCACGTGAAGAGCATGCGTCGCACCGCGGTTGGAGACTCGCGTCGCCCACTGCTCGTCCTGCTCGGAGCCGTTGGTTTCGTTCTTCTCATCGCCTGCATCAACGTCGCCAGCTTGTTCATTGCCCGCGCCTCGGCGCGCAAGCGCGAGATCGCCATTCGCAGAGTGCTCGGCGCGACGCGCGGCCGGCTTACCCAGCAATTCCTCGCCGAGGCGCTGCTGCTTCTCGCGGCCGGATCGGTGCTCGGGCTGATTGCGGCGCACTGGGGGACACAGGCGCTCGTCGCGCTCGCCCCGGGCAATTTCTATTCGTCCTTCGACGTGTCGGTCGATTCTCGGGTGCTCGCCTTCACCGGCGGGCTCACCGTGCTCACGGCGTTGGTCTTCGCGATGCTGCCCGGGTTTCACGGCCGTTCGTCCGACGCCGAACAATCGCTCCGCACCGAAGGACGCTCGTCCACGGCCAACCGCACGCGTCAACGGGGCCGGCGCGTGCTCATCGTGACGGAGGTCGCCTTCGCGCTGATGCTAACGATTGGCGCGGGGCTCATGCTGCGGAGCCTCGCGAGAGTTCGCGCGGTGAATCCCGGATTCGATTCCGACAACTTGGTGACCTTCAACATCAATCTGCCTGCAACGGCGTATGGCGATGTGGACCGGATCAAGCTCACCGAGCGGCAGATCGTGCAGCGCCTGCGGGAGATTCCCGGCGTGACGTCCGCCAGCGCCGCGTCCGGCCTGCCGATGCAGGGCGACTGGCTCATTGTCTTCACGCCGGAGGGTCCGCCACAGTCGCAGTCGCCGGTCGCCGCCAACACCCTCGTTCTTCCTGGCTACTTCGAGGCGATGCGCATCCCGCTCCGTGCCGGCCGGCTCTTTAGCGAACGCGATACGAAGAGCGCGCCGAGCGCCGTGATCATCAACGAAACCCTAGCGCGCGAATACTATGGAAGCGGCAATCCAATCGGCCGGCAGTTCAAGTGGGGGCCCCGCGACTCGCCCGGTCCGTTGAGTGAGATCATCGGCGTCGTCGCCGATGTAAAGCAGCGCAGTCTCGATGAGGAGCCCTCTCCTGCCGTGTACCACGCGGTCCTCCAGCAGGACACAGGAGTGAACGTGAGCATCTACCGCACGCTGGCGTATGTCGTGCGCACTCGACTCGCTCCGGCGAGTGTCGCCGCGGCAATCCGGACCGCGGTGCGGGGCGTCGATCCGAAGCTGGTCGTGCTCAACGTTCGACCGATGGATATGATCGTCGGCCAGACGATCGAAACGAGAAGGTTCAACGCCACACTCCTCGGCCTTTTCGCCGCGCTGGCGCTCGCGCTCGCGGCCACCGGCGTGTATGGCGTGCTCCAATACTCCGTCATCCAGCGTCGGCGCGAAATGGGAATTCGCATCGCGATCGGAGCGACGTCGTCGAACATGATCGCCCTCATCGTCGGTCAAGCCGTGCGGCTCGCCGCCGTCGGCGTCGCGATCGGACTGGCGGGGGCCTTCGCGCTCACACGACTGATTCGAGCGCTGCTCTTCAACACCGATCCGCTCGACGGGCTCACGTTCGTGGCGAGCGCCGGCGTGTTGTTGGTGATCGCCGTGTTGTCGAGCTACCTGCCGGCGCGGCGCGCGCTGCGCATCGACCCTCTCATCGCCATGCGTGCGGAGTAGTCCAATGCGCTCCATGCGTGTGCTGGCGGTCGTCGGTGTCGCGGCGTTCAGCTCGGCCGCGGCGCAACGCTCGGCGACGCCCGTATACCCAGGCGTATCGTGGGAACGGATCACCAACCCAGACTCGGCGGGTTGGGCCGGCAAAGATCTCGATAGCGCGCGTGCGCGACTGTCGCGGCTCGCAACGACCGGCTTCATGGCAATCGCCGACGGACGCGTGCTACTCGAGTACGGGGATGTGCGCACACTGAGCTATCTGGCCTCGGCGCGAAAGAGCGTGCTCTCGATGCTCTTCGGGAAGTACGTCGCGAACGGAACCGTAAGGCTCGACAAGACCCTCGCGCAGATCGGCATCGACGACATCGGCGGCCTCACACCACAAGAGCGCGAAGCGACGGTTCGCGACCTGCTCACCGCCCGCTCGGGCGTGTACCATGCCGCATCCAACCTGGGTGATGATTTGGCAAACGCGCCGGCGCGCGGCTCCAAGCGACACGGTACCTACCAGCTGTACAGCAACTGGGACTTCAACGCCGTCGGAACGATCTTCGAGCGCGAGACCGGCCGAAACATCTATGACGCGCTCGAGAGTGACCTCGCGCGACCGCTCGGCCTGGAGGACTTCGATCGCGCGGCCCAGCAAAAGATGGGCGACACCACGCGATCCGTGCACCTCGCCTACCACATGTTCCTCTCGACGCGCGACATGGCGCGGCTCGGCTATCTGATGCTGCGCGAGGGAAACTGGAAGGGTCGCCAGCTCGTTCCGCGCGAGTGGGTAGTCCTGACGACGCACGCCGCCACGCCGGTGACGCAAATGAATCCCAACTACCACCGAGTCGGCCCGTTCGGCTACGGCTACCTCTGGTGGGTCTGGGATGGCGCGGCGGCGATCGGACCGTTTCGCGGCGCCTACACCGCGCAAGGCGCGTTCGGACAGTACATCACGGTGCTGCCGGCGGTGAACCTGGTGATCGCGCACAAGACGCGGCCAGATCGGGGAAAGGACACGCCTCTCGCGGAGTACCTCGGGGTCGTCGATATCGTCTTGCGCGCGCGTTGTCACGCTCGCCCACGGGGTATCGAGGCGTGGTGCGACGCTCAGGCGGCGCGAGAAGCCGAACGTGTGGCGCGCGCGCGAGCGATCGAGAAGTCGGTGACGCTCACCCCCGCGCAGCGAGCGGTCTACGTCGGCACGTATACGTTCGCGTTACCGATTCTCGGGCGGACTCTGGTCGCCCATATCGACGAGGACAACGGCCAACTGGTGAGTTGGGCGGAGCCCAACAGACCGAAGGTCCCGCTCATCCCGCTCGGGAATCACGTGTTCGGCACGAGGCAAGACCCATATTCGCGGCTCACCTTCTTCGTCGAAGGCGGCCGCGCCGTACGCGTGCGTCTCGAGGAGACCGGCATGACGGAGCCGGTGATGGGTGTGCGGAGGCCGTGATACGTGGCTAGGTAGTAAGCGCCGCGAGCATGCGCTCCCGACTGGGCGGAGCGAGGATATCGCGAAACGCGAACTCCTCAGCGCCGGGATATTCCGTTCCACGTACCCGCGCCGCCGCCGCCTGAAGATCGTACCCTGTTTTGTGCATGGCCGGGGTCGCGGACACCTCGCACCAGTACGCGCCAGGTTCGCCGTACGGCATGCCGACGCTTCCGGCATTGAGAATGGTCAGTGCGCCGACTTTGCGTTCGAACTGCATGTGCGTATGCCCGCAGACGACCGTTGGTTCGCCGACGCCGCCGAACATCTCGGCGACGCGATCGTCAGCCGTGCGGATCGTGAACAGCTCCTCGTCGCTTCGCGCGGTCGCGTGAACGAATCGGACGAGTCCGAGCCCCTCGACCTCGATCGCCACCGACTCGGGAAAGTTGCGGAGAAATGCGATGTCGTCCGGCGAAAGTTGGTCCGCGCACCACTCGATCGACGTCGCGATGTCCTTGGGGAGATTGGCAGGCAGCAGTCCATCGGCCGCGGCGACCACGAGGCGGTCACAGTTTCCGCGGACAAACGCCACGCGTCCGGAATGACGTCGCACGGTCCGTAGCGTTTCTGCCGGCATCGGACCCAGCACGACATCTCCACCAAAGACGACGTGGCCGATTTCCAGTGCCGCAACATGCTGCAGCACGGCCTCGAGCGCGGGCAGGTTTCCGTGGACGTCGTACAGCGCCGCCACGCTGGCCGCGGATTCATTCATGGGTCGCGCCTCGGTGTTGTCATCGTCAGCCCGTCTACGACGCCGTTATGTGAGAATAACGCGCCCGTCGATACGTGTCTCATGGAACGACCATGCCGCCGAAAGGAATTCCGATGAGAACGCTGCGTTATCTGTACCGCACCGCCGTCTTGATTCCGGTCATCACCGCGTCGCTTCGCGCGCAAGACCGGGTGCTGGTTGCCGGCAGTCCACCGCTGACCGAGGGCGCGGTGGCCGCCGCGGCGAAGTTTTACGAGTGGGCGCTCGATGTTCGGCTGAGCGAGCCACAGTACCTCGAATTCGAACGACTTCTCGCTGATCGTTGGAAGCAGGCGAGCGGCGCCGCGAGATCCGACATCGTGACAACGGGCGGGCGCTGGGGTGAGATTACGGGAATGCGAGTCGCCGCGCGCGGCGAAATCCACTCGCGCGTGCAGGATTCGGTCGTCGCGCGACTCAGAACGAGGGGCGCCAGCGACGACGCGGCCCGGTGGCTTTTGACGCGCTACGTCGAGGCGCACCGGATCCTGACGCCGGGCAACCCACCGCTCACGCAGGGCCTCGCCGACCGAATTGCCGACTACTGGGAGTGGGCCCTCGACATCCGGCTCGGCGAGCAAGACAGACGAGAGCTACAGCAGCTCGAGGTCGCGATGTGGGCGCAGCGGCCCGCGGACTGGAAGCAGACCTGGGTTTCGATCATCCCGGCGTGGTGGACCACCTTGTCGAGCCTCGGCCCCGTGGAGCGCACCGTCATGCGGGTGGGCGTACGAACGAAAGTGCTGGCCGAGATCCGCCAGGACCCGAAAGAGTCGTTCAATGCATGGCGCCTCGCGCACTATCAAGCCGCTCATCGGCCCGGCGGCGTGATGAATCCAATCCTCGTCCCTGGGTCAACGCCGCTCACTCAGGACATGGTGACCCAGTACTGCGAATTCATCGAGTGGCGCTGGCGCCTGCAGCTCACCGGGCTCGGAGCGCAGCAGCGCCAGCAGCTGCAGCAGTTCGTCGTCGCCGACTGGAAGAGTGGAGACGAGAGCGTACGACAGACGTTCGTCGCCGACCTCAAATGGTGGCTGGAGGTCTTCCCGACCCTGAGCGATGCGCAGCGACAGAACGTGACCTACACGAAGGAGCACACGGGCGCGTATCTCGAGCGCCTGCATCAGTCGCGGGACGCCAACGCGCGGGCCTGGTACTTGTCGCTCGAATCGCTCGCGCTCGAGACATTGCGGTATCGGGCGACGCTTCAGAATATGTACATCCAAACTTGGCGCTCGATGATCGAGAGCAACCGCGCGACGATGACGCAGATCGCGCGGAATCTGGCCCCGTCTGGCCGATACGACTATGACCCGAAGACGGGGGGTTATGACCGCTACGTGCCGTACTTCTGAACGAAGGCGCGTCGCTCGGGGCGAAGGATACGCGACCTCACATCACGGCCCGGACGGCGGTTCCATCGTCCCGAGCACCACATCGACGACGTGCCTCGACCCATCATCGATCAGGTTGATCCACCCCCCGGTCGCCGACACCCCGTCTACCGTCATCGATAGAACCCCGCGCGACACACTCTTGGGATTGCTCACACTGATCACGTACACGCTTCGGCCGAACCGATAATCGAGCTCGAATCCCGGCCACGCGGTCGGGATGCAAGGGGCGAGCCTCAACCGGTCTCCACACTTCTCGAAGCCGAGTATCCCTTCCAGCGCCACGCGATAGCTCCAGCTGGCCGCGCCCGTGTACCAGGACCAGCCGCCGCGCCCTTCGTGGCCCGGGGCAGCGTACACGTCGCCGGCGACCACATACGGCTCGGTCGCGTATCGGCGCGCGCCGGCCGGCGTTTGCGTTCGCGAGAGCGGGTTGAGCATTCTCATAAGCGCGATGGCTCGATCGCCATCGCCGAGCCGCGCCATCGCGAGCGCGGTCCACATCGCGGCGTGCGTATACTGCGCGCCGTTCTCGCGAACGCCGGGTAGATAGCCCTTGATGTAACCTGGATCCCGCGGCGAGCGGTCGAACGGCGGTGCAAGCAGCAAGAGAAGTCCAGTATCGTCGCGGATCAAATGCTGGTTCACCGACTGCATGGCGACCAGCGCTCGTTCGAGATCCGCGGCGCCGGACAACACGGCCCAACTCTGCGCGACGGCGTCGATCCGGCACTCCTCATCGGCGGAAGTGCCGAGCGGCGTACCGTCGTCGTAGAACGCCCGGCGATACCAGGCGCCGTCCCACGCATTTCGCTCGGCCCCGGCGGCGTAGGCGTCGGCGCGTGCACGCCAGCGCACGGCGAGGTCGACGTCGCCGCGCGTTTCCGCGTGAACGGCGAACGCGCGCAGTGTCGCGGTGAGGAACCACGCCAGCCACACGCTCTCGCCCTTCCCCTGCGCCCCGACGCGGTTCATGCCGTCGTTCCAATCCCCTGACCCGATGAGCGGGAGCCCGTGATCGCCGACGGTACAGGCTCGGTCGAGCGCCCGGACACAATGCTCGTAGAGAGATCCGGCACTGTCGCTGACGACCGGAAGATCGTACGCCTCCTGCTCGCCCGCCGCGAGCTGGCGCATGTCCAGATATCCCGCGGATTCATCGAGCACGCCGCCGTCGCCGGTGACGCGCACGTAGTGCTCAGTGACGAACGGCAACCAGGCGAGATCGTCGGAGAACCGCGTTCGCACGCCGCGTCCGGACGGCTCGTGCCACCAATGCTGGACGTCGCCTTCGACGAACTGCCGACTCGCCGCGCGCAGCAGATGCGCGCGCGCGATCGCCGGCTCGGCGTAGACGAGAGCCATCGAGTCCTGGAGCTGGTCGCGAAAGCCGTAGGCTCCACTCGATTGATACAGCGCCGACCGGGCCCACATGCGGCAGGACAGCGCCTGGTACAACGACCATCGATTCACCATCACGTCGAATTCGGGTTCGGGCGTTCGCGCCGTGATAACCGACAGCCGGTCATTCCACGCTTCGGCGGCGGCGCGAATCGCGCCCGCCGCGACGTCGGGCGACGCGTAGCGCGCGATCAAGTCGCGGGCCGCGTCGTCGCTCTCCGCGACGCCGAGTAGCACGACGACATCGTGCGTCGCGCCGGCCTCGAGCGTGATCGAACAGTTGATGGCCGCGCACGGATCGTAGCCCGCGCCGCTTGCGCCAGAGAGCCTCGGCGCCGTCAAACCGGCCGGCGACACGAGGTCGCCATTCCGCCCAATGAAATGATCGCGTCGCGCCGTATGGCTGGCGACGCGTTCGCTGATCCAGGAGAACGCCACCCGATTCGTGAAATCGGGCGCGAAGAAGTTCTGCGCGAGTACGGCGCCGGAGCTCGCGTCATGTCGCGTATGAAGCTGGTGCCTCGTATGCTCGCGCTCCGAACCGAGCACCCACTCGACATAGCTCGTGAGCGAGAGGCGCCGAGGTCTGTCGGAGCGATTGACGATCCGTAGATGCCCGATTTTGACGGCGTCGGCGCGCGGCACACCGATCGTCAGCTCGGTCGCGATGTCGTCGCGCGTGTGCGAGAAGCGGGTCACTCCGGGGGCATGCGTCACCAGGTATCGGGGCGACTGTGATTCGGCGCCGATGGCGCCGGCCGGCCCGGGCGTCGGAGTCCACGTCGCGCCGGTGTCAACGTCGCGGAGATAGAGCACCTCGCCGCATGGATCCGAGACTGGATCGTTCGACCACGGCGTCAACCGAAAGAAGTGACTGTTCTCGGCCCACGAGAAGCCACCGCCACGCTCGGTGACACAAAAGCCGATGGCCGGATTCGCGATGATGTTCGCCCACGGCGCCGGTGGGCATCGCTCTCCGGCGACATCGACGGCGTAATCGCCGTCGGCGGTCAGGCCGCCATAGCCGTTCGCGGGCGGCGGGGGGGATGGCACAGCGATGACGGGCGCCGGCCGAGCAGCGCTGTCGCCGGCAGCCGCGCTCGCAGGATCGGCGAGGGCACGCGTGGCGTGGCTCAGAAGATTGGCCGCAACGATCTCGCCCAGCCCGACCCCGTCGCATGAGACATGAATGCGTGCGACGGCGCGCAGCAACGCGGCGTCGTCTGGCGACAGCTGGTCGGCGCGGCGAACGAACACGCCGCCCGGTCGCTCGAGCACGCCGCCCTCGCCGGACGACATCGCGACGGTCATCAGTTGATCGTGCAGCTCCTGCGCGTACGAATGCGTCTTCGTGTTGAGAATCACGAGGTCGCACCGAATTCCCTTCATGCGCCAATAGCGGTGCGCCACGAGGAGCTGCCGCACGCTCGCCACGCCGGTCGATGCGCGGATCGTGGCGAGGACGATCGGCCAATCGCCGGAGATTCCTTGTGCCCACAACGCGGTCTGCCCGCGCGTCACGCTCGCCCGCTCGGACGCCGACGCGCGCAGCGCCTCGTGCGGGTAGATGAGCGCGCCGGCGAGCTCCTGAAAGAGGGCGAGGTCTGCCGGTGCAATGTCGAGATCGCGCAGCTCGACTTCCGCCTCCGTTCGCGCCAGGCTCGACGCGCGATCGGCAGCGGCGCTGTCGCGATAGCGGTCGGCGACTTGAAGCGCGGCCTCCCGAGTCGACGCGACCGCCGTCGTGAACGCGACTACCGCCGCGCGTCCTGGCTCAACCCGAACGCGTACACGGAGCGCCACGATCGGATCGAGCACGGCACCGACCGTCCCCGACAGCGCGCCATCGCGATCGAGCGCGAGCGGCGCACGAGCCGTTCTGCCACGTCCGAGGAAGCGTGCCCGATCGGTTTCGCAGGTGATGTCGCCGAGCCGCTCGGGACCCGCCGCGACCACATGGACGCACCACGGCCACTTCTCCTCGGCCGAGCGTGGCCGGCGGCTGGCGATCAGCGCGCCGTCCTGCACGCGTTCGGTCTCCACGAAGAGTTTTTGAAACGCCGGGTGAGCGCGATCCGCGTTGGGGGGACAGAGCACCACCTCGCCGTAGCTCGTCAGCTCCACGTCGCGCGTCGCGCGCGAGCGGTTGACGAGCATCACGCGGCGAACTTCGGCCTGCTCGCTGGCAACGACCACGACCTCGGTATGCGTCTCCACGGCCCCGTCGCGCCGCGCGAAGACGACGCGATCGGCCGCGAACGTCGCGCGATACGACTCGGCCGTCGCGCAGGTCGGGTGATGCGCCGCCGACCATAACCGCTCCGCGGAGAGGTCCTTGATGTAGATCCACTGGCCGGTGTCATCGCGCGTGCCGTCCGCGCGCCACCGCAGCACGTCGATGTCGTCCGCTCTGCTGTAGCCACTACCCGCGTTCGTCAGCAACACGCTGTAGCCGTTGCCGCCGAGCAGCGCGACGTGCGGTTCGGGCGTGTGCGGCGTGCTGACCTCGTGCACGGCGATCCGCGTCGCCGACGCGGCGGGTGGCATCGCCTCCGGCGCGTTGGACTGCGCGGGCCGCGGAACGTACCGGCGCGGAATGCGCTCGTCGAGCAAGAGCTCCGTCGATCGCACCGCCGCATCGGCCGTGAACCGCCGTTGCCAGATTCCCTCGCTCAGCGCAGCGCCGACGCTGAGCGCGTTGTCCAACGCGACGAGACTCATCGCGATGTGGTGGGCCATGTGCGTCCGCACGACCACGACCTGCTGATCGTCATCGCGCCGCGTGTAGTCGAGCGCGTCGTAGAAACCGTACGGGCCGAGCGCCCCCTGCCGTTCGAGCACGGCGAGGTTGTCCAACGCCTCGTGGGCATCGACGGTGAGCGCCAGCGCCGTCGCGTATGGCGCGACGACGAGGTCCGAGGCCAGACCGCGCTTGAGCGCGAGGTCGGGGACACCGAAGGCGCGATACTGATACGTCCCGTGACGATCGCGAAGATTGTACGCGGCCTCGGAGATCCCCCACGGCACTCCGCGAGTGTCGCCGTACGCGATTTGTCGCCGCACCGCCGATTCACAGGTTTGATCGAGCAGCGAGAAGGGCCGATTCGGCATGACGAGCAGCGGCATGAGATACTCGAACATCGTGCCGCTCCACGACACGAGCGCCGTCGCGCCCTCGGCGACGGTCAGCGATCGGCCGAGATGGAACCAATGTTCGACGGGCACGTCGTCCTTCGCGATCGCCATGAAGCTGGCAAGTCGCGACTCCGACGCGAGCAGATCATACAATGCCTCGTCACGCATCCCGGACCGGGCATCGTAGCCGATCGAGAACAACCGGCGCCGTTCGTCATAGACGAGACGGAAGTCCATGGCCATCGCCATCTCGCGCGCCCGGACGGCGAGGGCGTCGAGTCGCGCGACGAGCGCCGCGGCGGCCGCCGACGCCGCAGCGATCTCGCGAAGCGCAACCGACGCATCGCACTCCGGGTCGAGCTGGAGGCTCGACAGCTCGTCCGCGGTCGCTTGCAGGCGCTGACGCACCCACAGCTTCGCCGCCGCACCGTCGGCATCGGCCGGCGCCGTTCGGCGGCGCAGCTCGAGAATGGCCGACTGATAGGCGAGCAGCCGCTCGCCGATCCAGGTACCGTCCAGTTCCGGGCGATGAACCCCGTGAGCGTCGACCGCGATCCACACACGTTCGTCGTCGAGCGGCGCGAGCGCCATCTCCAAGCATCCCTGCGCCAGCGCGACGAGATGTCCCGCGAGATTGCCCGAGTCGACGGTCGAGACGTACGGAGGATCGAGCACGGCGAGATCCGACAGCCCGTACCAGTTATAGAAGTGGCCGTGGATTCGTGGCATCCGGTCCATGGCGTCGAACGCGCGCTCGAGCCGCTCGATCATCTCGCCGCGCGTCAGAAATCCGAGATCGAACGCCGACGCCGTCGCCAGTAGTTGGAGGCCGATGTTCGTCGGCGAGGTGCGCGACGCGATCACCGGTTCCGGCGTCTCCTGGAAGTTGTCCGGCGCGAGCCAGTGCGTTTCCTCCGTGACGAACCGATCGAAGTATCTCCAGTGATACAGCGCGTATCGCAAAGCTGCCTCGCGCTCGCCGACATCGAGTACGAGGGACCGCCGACGAACGGTGACGCTCAAAGCCAGCGCCGTTTCGGGCGCCAGCAGCCACGCCATGGCCAACGCCGTCCATGCACCGGCGACCGACCACCACACGAGGTCGCGCGCCATCGGATCGGCGAGCGCGCGCCACGCGACGACGGTCATGATGCTCGCGCCGAGCAGAGCCGCCGGCCACATGCGGTGCCACACCGATCGCCGGTCTTGTCCGGTTGTCTGTTCGGCGTGGGAGGCCGTTTGCCACTCGAGCATGCGCCGCCGCGTCCAACGCACGCGGATCAACGTCCGCAGGATCGCGTCGATGGCCAGCAACGCCTGGTCGGGCAGGAGCACGACGGCCAATGCGAGCTGCTGGAGCGCGCGCGACCCATCGCGCGCGACCGCCGCGTAGTACGGACGCCATGCATTGTCGCGCGGTGGGCGCGCCGCCGCGAACACGAGCGGCGCGATCCACGGCGTCGCGAAGGCCGCCAACACCGCCACCGTCCACGCGAGCCACGATCCAGGGAGGATGGTCAGTCCGGCGGCAAGCCAGAGCAGCGTCGCGATCGGCGTTGTGCTACGGCGCAGATTGTCGGCGATCTTCCACCGCGACAGCGCCGAAAGCGGATGGCGGTTGGCGCCGGCGTGGCCGGGCACGCGCGTCGTCAGCCAACGAAGCAGCTGCCAATCTCCGCGTATCCATCGGTGCGCGCGTCGCGTCGACGTGAGATACCGCGACGGATAGTCGTCGAACACTTCGATATCAGTCACCAGTCCGGCGCGCGCGAACGTCCCCTCGAGCAGATCGTGGCTGAGCAGGCTGTTCTCGGGAAATCGTCCGTCGGTGGCCCGTCGGATGATGTCGACGTCGTATATCCCCTTCCCCGTGAACGTGCCCTCGCCGAACAGATCCTGATACACATCCGACACGGCGGTCGTGTACGGATCGACGCCGGGATGGCCGGCATAGATCGCGGCGAATCGCGATTCGCTGGCGCTCGGCAGCGACACACTCACTCGGGGCTGCAGGATTCCGTAGCCGCGAACGACACGGCCGCGCGCCGCGTCGTACACGGCACGATTCAGCGGATGCGCGATCGTGCCGATCAACGCCGCCGCGGCGGATCGCGGCAGCACCGTGTCGGCGTCGAGGGTGATGACGTAGCGCACGGTCCGCAGCCAGGCGAGATCGCCTTCGGCGATCGGGAACGCGTCGTCGGCCGCGCCGCGAATGAACTCGTTGAACTCGACGAGCTTGCCGCGCTTCCGCTCCCAACCCATCCAGATCGCGTCGGCCGGGTTCCACTTCCGCGTCCGATGCAGCATGTAGAACGGCGCGTCGAGCTCGCCGCCCTCTCCCTCGACGCGATAGGCGTCGTTCAGCAATCGAATGCCGGCGACCGCGGCGTCGATGATGGCTGCGTCCCCCGCGGTATGCTCGGTTGCGGCATCGAGAAAGTCGCCCAGCAGCGCGAAGCGCACCTCGCGGTCGCGATTGGCGAGGAACTGCACTTCGATGTGATCGAGCGCTCGCGTCACCGCGTCGGAGCTCCCCAGCAGCAACGGGACGACGACGATCGTGCGATGGCGTCCAGGAACGGCGTCCGCGTAATCGAGACGCGGAAGCCGGGATGCGGGAATGATGAGGTTCACGAGCTGGTGCACGATGGCGACCGCCGCGTCGGCCGCCGGCAGGCATGCGAATACGACCGCCCCGACGAGCCAGGCCAAACGGCCGGCCGGCACGACGAGCAGCAGCGGCAACAGCAGCACGCCAAGTGTCGCCGCGAAGGCGATCGCCAGGGCGCCGAAGTACGACGCGGCCGGATGACCGAGAATGGCTTCCCGAATACGCGTTGTGGCGCCGCCGCGAAATCCACAGCTTCGCTCGAACGCGCGCCGGCCATCACCGATCAGATAGTGGCCGACGTGGTGGCGCCGCGGGTCGACCCCGTCCGCGATCGCCGCGGTGCGCGCGGCACGAATGGCTTCGGCGGCGACGCCGTGCTCGTCGAGAGTCGAGCCTTTGGCGATTCGCTCGACCGCGTGCCGATATTGATCGCGCGTCGCGCGCGTCATATCAGAGTACGCACGCGTTGGATCCTCGCGCAGCGTCGCCTCGACGATGCTCACCGCCTCGACGAGCGTCGTCCAGTCGATATTGGCGACGTGGCGCAGACTGGCGATGGAGTTCGCCATCACGAGCTGAGTCAGCGCCAGCTCTTGCACCGAGCGCTGCGCCGCGTCCTCGACGGTCATGACGTCTTCGGCGAGCCACTGCTCGAGCCAGAGCAGCGGCATGAAGTCGGCCCGCCGGCTGCGAATCTGCTGAAGGAATCTCGTGAGAAACGCCGGTGTCAGGTGCGGACCGCCATGCACGAACGCGGCGAGGTCATCACCATCGGCTGGACTCGTGGCGATGAGACGCGACACCCATGCATCGGCGGACGCACGGTCGTCGACGTCGCTCGACGCGCGGAGCGCCATCCGACGGACGTTCTCGAGATATCCGATCCGCAGCATCGCCGGAATGGCCCACAACTCTCCCAGCGTGAGCGCGCTCACCCGTTGGTATTCGGTGAGGACCAGGCTGACGCTCGCGTCGTCGAGCCGGCCGTCCGTGTGGGTGATGAGCTCGACGATGATGTCGTAGATGCGCGGATAGCCCGAGCGCGGTCCGTCGCCGGACAGCTTCGGCAACTCCTGGTAGTAGCCTGCCGGAAGCATCGCGCGGATCTCGGGCAGCTGCTCCATCACCACGAAGAAGTTGTCGAGCAACCATGCGCCGGCCGGTCCGACGTCCGCGCCGTCGGCGGAAGCCCGAGCGAGCGTATCGCGCGCCGCGGTCAGCGCGCGCTCCGTGGCGTCGAGCTGGGCGATCAGTGGCCCACGGTCTCGACGGCGGAGCCATTGCGGCCGCGCGATCGGCGCCAGCGTGTGCCGACGCGCCAATCTTCGCGCGTGCGAGCCAAGGAGACCCGCGCCGAAGATCTCACCTTTTATCGGACTGCGCTCGAGCGCGTCCACTCCGGGCGGAGTCACCGCGCGGGAATCCTTCGTCACGCCTCGGGCATCAAGCTGGACGCGCTGAGCAGCTCTTCGAGCTCGTCCTCCCGCATCTCCTCCCAACCCGTTGGAATCGGCGTGAGCTGCCGGCGCTCGTGCGATGCCTCGAAGTGCAAACATGGCGCGCCGAGGTCTCGCGTGGCGAAACGTGCCGCGCCGACGACGCCCGCCAGCAATCGCGGCTCGCCGCGTCGCTCGCGCGGACGAATGAGCGTCAGCACACGCGGCGGTGACTCGACGATCGCCCATTCGACGCCGGTCGAGTCCGTGAAGGATCGGCGCATCGTCGAGATGGCGCCGATCACGTCTTCGTCGCCGTCGTCAGCCGCCGACAGAATCCCGCCGCGCGTCATGCGTGTACGTCAACGAGTCCCATCGACCGTCGCTCCGCCGCGAAAGATTTCGCGCCAACCGCTCACGCCAATCGACAAACAATGATTCGTCCGGCGACTCTGCGTCGGGACAGGGATACGCCGGATCTTGCCTCGCAACCTGCGATGGCGTGGCGAGCGGACCTCGCATGAACGATGGGTGCCGGTCGCGCGGATCGCCGCTCATCGGTTGGATGACGGTCGCGGCAAGCTCGGGCCCGCACCGACGCCTCGCGCGAGAACGTCTCCCCGGAGAACATCTCCCCCGAGGTGACCGAAGTATGCCTCGACGCACCAGAGAATGACCTGACGCAATCGCCCGCGGCGCGCGGAGATCGTCGTGAATTCAGCCTCGTCGACCAGATCGGTGAGCGTGGTGATGACCTGACTTGGCGAGGCGCCCGCTCCACGCTCCATGCCGACGAGCATCCACACATCGCGTCGCAGTGCGATGTCACTGATCGGCGCGGCGGCGAGCGATGCCGCCACCGCCGAGCGGAGGTCGGCCGTTTCCGCGAGCTCCGCTGCGCCACGTCTGACCGTGGGGCGGGCCAGCGTGACCGGCCGGCGCCTCACTGTGCGCGACCGAGCTTGCCCGCGACCTCGAGCAGCCGCTCGGCGCCATTCTTTTTGAGGACGTACGCATCGGCTCCTGCGCGAGCCGCCCACGCGCGGTCTCTGGCGCGGCCGTGCCGCGTGTACGCCAATACCTTGGCGCGGCGCGCGGGCGGCGGCGTGCAAATCGCGTTCAGCAGACAGCGACTCTTGCGGTTCCCGAGGTACAGCTCGGTCACCACGAGCTTGATCCGCGACTGATCGATGATCGAGAGGGCGTCGTCGCCGCCGCTCGTCGCGATGACGGTGTAGCCGTCGCCTTCGAGCGTCGCGCGAAGCTGAGCGCGCGCGTCGGCATCCGGCTCGACGATGAGAACGGTTCGGTCGGCGTTTCGGCGCATCGCGCTCCCGATCAGAGGAAGGCTGGACCGAGAGGCTCTCGAGTCGCCGCGACCAGCAGAGGCCGCACGACCAGGGGGAGGTGGCACATCGGCCACGCACCAGCACCTGCAATATACACCGATGGCGGACGTTTCGCTCGACGCCACGGTGTCTCGGGACCTTTAGAAAACAGGAAAAAGAGTTTGTCGTGTGTCCGGCGACAGCCGCGAGGGTATCTTTCAACGAACTGCGAGTGGTGCCGAGCACCCTCCTCCCCCGCGTCTCGTGCCATCCCGTTGGGCATCGGACTCCCGAGAGCCGTCCCGGTCAGCCTTCTGCTGTACTTCTCGGAGCGGACGATGAATCACAATGACAATCGGCGGAGCGACGGCCGTCGCGGTACAGTCCTCGTCATCTCGCTCAGTTCGGCGTTTGTCGAGATCGTTGGCGATATGCTCGTCGATAGCGGCTTCGCGCTCGCGACGGCGATGCCAGCCGAGCCGGCCTGGCTCTCCGTGACACGGACTCAACCGGTGCTCGTGATCTGCGATGGCAACTCGCCGGACGAAATGGTCGGGCGATTGACCCCCGAAACGATCGTCCGCCGCCTTCCGCTATTGATGTTGGGGATGAGTGATAGGCAACAGTCGGCTCGAGCCGGGATCATCCCGACAGCGGGTATCACGTGGCTTCAGTTTCCGCTCTCGCGAGCCGCATTTCAGGCGGCGATCGACGAGCTCGTGACGCCGCCGCCCGCGGTGAGCCGCTATGTCGAGCTGTCCGGCGCCGGCGTAACGCTCGATGCCGGGTTCGTCATTCGCGCGCTCGACGAAGCGACGCGTCCTCGATGATTCTCTAATTCTTGCTTCCGGCCCTGTCGGGGCCGAGGCGTCGCTATCGGCGTTCAAGCCGTCTCTGTTTCCGCCGCCGAGTCGGATAGTGCCATGCCGTCTCGGCCGACGACGTCGCCCCCGAGGTGACCGAAGTATGCCTCGACGCACCACAGGATGACGCGCCGCGTCAGTGCCTGGCGCTCAACGAGCGGAGCGATCGCGGCCTGCTCGATCACGTCGACGAGCACCATGATGACGTGACCCGCTGACGTGCCCGAGTGCTGCTCGGCACCGACGTAGCTCCAAACATCTCGCCGCAGGATCGCCTCGTCGAGCGGTGTCGCGGCCAGGGTCTCGCCGATGGCTGAACGAAGGGTTGTGGCTTCCGCGATCTCAACTGGCGTACGCGGCGCCGGAACAGTGTGGAGCCGGTTGCATGGGAGCTTCGTCGCACGTCGTGGCGGAACGGCCTCGGCTACGCTGTCGGCGGTGGCGCGTGCGTCTTCAGGCGCTGATTGGTCCCGCCCCGTTTGACGAACATGTTGATTCTCCCGGTCGTCAAACGACCTGTCTCTCGCGGGGCCGGGGACCAGGGCCGTGATTCCCCGCATCTCATCGACGTGGAGTCGGAACACGGTTGACGACCGCCGGCCTCGCGGCTTGCGCTGTGGCCCTACCATGGCGCGATCGCGCAGTTCCTTGATGCCTCGCAACGCCGCGGCGTCACCGATCGTCGTCCCCGTCTGCTCGGTCTGATAGCAGCCACCGCGAACGATGACCGAGGAGACGAGGTTCGCGTCTTGGAACTCCGTGACCGACAGTACGAGCCAGGGACTGTGCGCAATGACTTCGCTTAGTCCGAGGTCGGCGCGAAAATACACCCAGCCGTCGAGAAAGATGTACCGAATGGGCAGCACGTCCGCATGGCCATCCCGTGCGAACGCCAAGTGGCCGAAGCAAGCCCGTCGGAGCAGGGCCTCGCAGTTTGTCGCCGGCAGGGATTCGTCGGCGGACCTCGGTGGACCTACGTTCGGCGTCGCGGGCATGGAACCGTCCTCGTCGCTATCGGCGACGGCACTGTCTCGAGAAAACGCCGCATCGGCCGGTCTTATTGGGGCGCTCTTTGATCCTATTTCCTGGCCATCGTCAACCCGCGACGGCCCCGATCGCCGTTCCGGCGCCGATGCGCTCAACTTCATCCTTGGTGATGCCCCGGCCGACCATTTGGTGCGGCACCGGCGTCAGGTCCGCGACGAGGGGATACGTGCGGCCGCCCACCGCTACCGAGTTGACGACGAGTGCTAGACGGCCGTCGGGCCGAATCTGATCGTTCCCTGGATCGTCGGGGAGCGATGGCCCGCTGGTCGAGCGACCGATCGCGCGTTCCGCGCGTGTGGCCTTCAGATCTCCAGTTGCGCTATCGGAGACCGATTCCTTCGCGGCCGCCGCACCGAACGCCGTGAGGGCCAACGCCAACAGGCCCGTGTAGATCGATCTCGTCACGCTTGCTCCGTCGTGGGTGATGAGGAAGACTACGCGAGCACGGCCACACCACCCATCACACGAACGGCTGAAAGAGTAGGTAGCTCCACGTGGCCACTCCCTCGGCCGTGTGACTGGCGCTCCCAAAACAACGCGCCCGCCTCGGCATCGGGGCGGGCGCTCGTCTTTTCGCGGGCGCAACCGAAATCCGTCTGGTCGGCTACTTCAAATAATTCCAGAGGCCGACGAGGCCGACGACGCCTCCTCCAACCATGATGGCGGTTCCCGCGTGGCCGCCGACGATCGCGCCAACCAGGATGCCCGCGCCTCCGACGATCATCAGCGCCTTGTTTTCCGGGGTCGACCCGGACTCGATTGGGCCAAATGTCGCCGGCTGGGGAGTGTTGACCCGCGCGGTCGATAGCGCATTCGTCCACGATGGTGTCAGACTCGCTGACGGCACCCGATCGATGGTGGCCGCCGACGACACGATCGAGGATGACGCAGCCGGCGCGCCACGCACCGTCGTGTCTGGAATCGTCGTGCTACTTTGCGCGACCAGCGGCGTGGCGATGAGCAACACCGCGATTGCGGTGGTAACGCTACGAAGACGTGACATATGAATCCCTCCGGAATTCGAGACTCTCCACTGCATCACGGATCGTAGCGCTCGATCCGGCGCACAACCATCACACGTATGGAGTACCCCTCGGGAGCAGGACGCTCGCCCCGCGCGGGGGACGACGATCAGCGCCGCGAGTAAGCGGCGATTTGGAGACGCGTGTGCAACGCGAGCTTCTCCATGACGTTGCGCACGTGACTCTTGACGGTGTGCGCCGCGATGTTGAGCCGTTGCGCGATCTCCTTGTTGCTGAACCCTTCCCCAATGAGCTCGATGACCTCGAGCTCCCGCGGCGTCATTCGCACGCCCTCGAGCACGTCCTGCGCTTTGCGCGCTCTCGCCTCCTTCGCGATCTGCGCGACGAGCGTTTCCGTCGCACGCGGCGGTGCGACCTTCGCGCCGCCGGCCACGGCGCGGAGGTTGGCGGCAAACTCGTCGAACGACGAGTCCTTCATGACAATCCCTGAAACGCCCGCGTTGATGAGCTCGAGGATCTCTTCACTCAACGGCATGAGGTCCATCGCGACAATCCGCGTCTCCGGCATTTGCCGCACGAGGGCCGTAACGACGCGCGCGCTTTCGACGTCACCCAGCCCCATGTCGAGCAGCAACACGGATGGGGACCGTCCCGCCGCCATCGCCGCGTTAATGTCCGCGTACGCGATCGCGTGGAAGTCCGGTAGCTTGTTCAGCATCGCCGTCAATCCCTCGCGAACGAGGCGATTGTCGTCGATCACCGCAACGGTTATTGGCGCCATGTGGCCTCGCTTCGGCCGAAGGCCGGGCGGCCGACCGGCCCGTCGTGCAGTGACTCCTCGACGGCGCGGCTCACCGGGGGCCGTTGCGATGATCCATCGCGAGAAACGGCTCCGGCGGAGCGAGGTACAGGGCGTCACGCACGACCTCGAGGACGTGAGCACGAACCGGGACCCACCGCAACTCTCCGGAAATGAGCGACGGCCGGTCCGCGCCGCACGCGCGTCCGGTGTCTTCGACGAGTGCGCCAAAGAACGCCGTGATCTCCCGATCGCTCAGTCCCGCGGCGCGCAGCTCATGGCACCCGTCGACCACCGCCTCGTTCAGGGGCACTCGCGAGACGTGGCGTTGCCCTCGAAGCATGCGGATCAGCGCGCGCGAGAGCCTGGCCCGTGTGCTCACGCTAAAACGGTCAAAACGGAGGGTCAGCTCGGGAAAGGCTCGATTCGGGCTCACGCGTCTGGTGTGTGCAAGATGACTGCTGCTCTCTGGGGTTCACACGATCATGCACGCGACGTCCGCGGACGCCGTGCGCGTGGCAGCTCCAGCGTGAATCGCGCTCCGTGGCCGAACACGCTGGACACGGTCAGATCGCCGTTCATCGCTCGCGCGAGATCGCGGCTGATCGCCAGGCCGAGTCCGACGCCGCCGCGACGATCGCTCATCCCCTTCGGGAGTTGCACGAACGGATCGAAGATCTCCTCCAACTTTTCCTCGGGAATGCCCTCGCCATCGTCCGTGACATGGATCGCGATCGCGGCCCGCGCCGGAACTGCTTCCAGTGTGATCGTCCCATCGTGCTGCCTGCCGTATTTGATCGCGTTCATCACGAGGTTCAGGAGGATCTGCCGCGTTCGCACTGCGTCGGCCCACACGACCTCGTCGTCCGGCGCGGTCACCCAAGTGAGGGTCAGATGTCGCTCGTCGACCGCGGCCTGCAGCATGGAGACGACCTCGCGTAGCATCGCCTCCACGGCGACTTCGCCGAACCGGTATTCCAGTCCTCCCGGCTTGCCCTCGCCTCGCGCATGAGCAAGCACTTCCGAGATCAAGGTCAGCAGATGCGCCTGGTTCTGTCGGATGCGCGCCAGATCGACACGTTGCTCCGCGGTCACGGGTCCGCGCAGGCCCATCTCCATCAGCGTCACGTAGCCGCCGATCGCGTTGAGCGGCGTCATGAGCTCGTGCGTCATGGAGCTGAGAAACGTCGATTTGGCGCGGTTCGCCACGTCGGCGAGATCGCGAAGCAGCTGCGCCTCGCGATACAAGCGCGCGTTGTCGAGCGCGAGCGCGCACAGATGCGCGATATCCGACGCGAGCGCGCGCTCCTCCGCGGAGAACGGCGGATCGTTCTCGCGGGTCACGAACGTGATGGCTCCCAACACGGAGCCGCGCACCGCGAGCGGAACGGGAAGAATGCGTCCAAAACCGGGCTCGCCGATCCCGTTTACCGTCGACGGACTCGCCCCGTCGGCGTCGGTCGCGAGTAGTTGTGCGATGCCCGGCCTCGAGAGCCAATGATCGGCGAACTCCTGCGCGACCGCTTGCTTCGATGGATTCGGATGCGCGATCGGAAGGCGGTGCACTTCGCCATCGAGGTCGATGATATCCACGATGCACCAGCTATCATCCCGAGCGAGCGTGCAGCGGGCAACGGCGGCTTGGGTGGCCGACTCGTCGAGCGACTGGGCGAGGTCGCGGCTCACCGAGGCCACGAAGCGACCACGCGCGCCGTCCCCGAACGCGATTCGCGCCATGTCTTGATCGCGCAACGCGCCGAGCAGCAACCGCTCCGCGAGGGCGCGCTGCCGATCGTCGGACGGATAATCAGCCATCGGGACTAACCCCCGTCGGCACGCCAATGAGCTCCGGAACGCCGGTCGTGATTCCTCGGTAGTTCGACAGCGACTCGCCCATGACAGCCCCGTCGGAGGTGAGCTGGTACATCCTGAAGTCCGTGGCGTGCTCGCTACCGCGCATCTTGACCACCGACAGTACCTTCTGCAGTCGTCCGTCGAGCTCGACGTAGCGCTGCGCCAGAATGTCATCGGTGATGAAGGACACGCGCTCGCGCGTGAAGTGCCCGCCCGGGTACACGTCGACGACTTCGTCCGTCATGAGGACGGTCACACCCGTCGCGGTCAGCGCGCCGACCAGGCGATACAGCGACTCGCGGAATTCCGCCCGGTACGTCGGGGCGAGCGCGACCTCGAATCCGGAAAGCGAATCGATGACGACGCGCGTCGCTCCCAGTCGCTCGACCGCGCTCTGGATCTCGGCCAGCATTTCGTCGACCGAGAGGTCGAGCGGCCTCAGATACGTGACCGCCAGGCGTCCGCGGTCGATCATGTCCGAGAAGTCGACGGCCACGGTTCTGGCCCGCGCCAAGTACGCCTCGGGATACTCCTCGAAGACCGCGACGACACAACTTTCGCCCTCGTCGAGTCCCGTCGCGATGAACTGCGTCGCGAAGGTCGTTTTGCCGCTCCCGGCAGGGCCGGTGAGCAGCACGACGTCGCCCGACGGAATCCCACCACCCATCATCTCGTCGAGCCCCGGCACGCCGGTCGCCAGTCGGCGATCGCTTCGAACGGCCCGCTGTCGCTGCTGCTCTGGGATGCGGGGATAGACGCACATCCCCGCGTTGGTGAGACGGAAGGTGTGCAGCCCGGGCATCGGGCTGCGACCGCGCACTTTCACGGCGCGCAGCTTTCGCGTGGTGGAGTTTCGATCGACATCCTCGGAAAGCCACAAGATCGTGTCGGCGATGGTGAACACCGGATGCCGCGGCTCGGCGTCCGCGTACTCGCCGATCAGAAACGACGTGACCTCCCACGTGGTCAGCTGCTGAGCGAGGCGATTGACGAACTGCGCCAACTCGAGGGAGCCGTCCGATGCCCCAGTGCGGCGGTCACCCCCGATGGTTCGAAACGAGTCCACGGCGACGAACGCCGGCGACGCGTCGGCGACGCAGGTCGCGATGCGATCCAGCACGGCATCGAGGTTGCCGCTCGCCGTTTCCGCCGCGAGGTTGATGAACCGCACCGACGATGGAACGCGCGCGGCGTCGAAGAAGCCGAGCTGGCGCTGATACCGGAGCATCTTGATCGTCGGCTCGCCGAGCACGGTGAAGTAGAGCGCCGGATGCTCTGGCGTGGCGTTGGCGAAGATCACCTGTTGGACGAGGGTCGTCTTGCCGGCGCCGGGAGCGCCGGCGATGAGGTTAAACGAATACTCACACAGGCCGCCGCCGAGCACGGCGTCGAGCCCGGGAATGCCCGTCGCGATGGCGCGAATGTGCAACAGCTCCTTTTCGTTCATTGCCGGCGTCCGTTGTCCCGGGTGTGTCGCCGCTCGTCGTGTGTGAGGAGGTTTCGCACCATGTCCGCTCCAATGAGGTCGCTGAGAATGTCCACGATCGCGACGAAGAGTTCTTCGAGGGCCTGATCAACGGCCTGTGCGCCCTGCCCCCGCACGCCCGCCGCGACGTCCAGGCGAATACGGCCGGCATCTGCCCGGCGAATGTGCTTCCACACCGGCTGCTCGGGCTGGACGCGTGTCAGCGCCCGAGTCAACAAGGCCGTGTACCCGTCCTCACCAACCGCGCGACTCAGGCTCTCCGACACGCGACCATAGGCGCGCTGCATCGCCGCTCCGACCGCCGCCTCCCCCGTCGCGCCGGCCATTTCGCGCTGGAGTAAGTGGCGAGCCATCCGGCGCGATTCCGCGGATCCCTGGATCGTCATGCCGATGCGGGCCTTTGAGAGTGGAGGCGGAGCTCGCGCCGCGCGCGTGCTCCGGCGTGGAGTCCGCCGAGGATCTGGGGCGGCTCGCGCACACGGCGTGTCGCACCCTGACAGCGTAGCGATTGCCGGGGGGGGCCGGCCATCGCACGAACGGATGAAAAAAGGGTGAGCGACGGACTACGTCGCCCGGCGCGACCAACGACCCTCGATCGCACCGCTGGCAGAGACGGCGCTACGCGCTCCCGTCGCGCCGCGCGAACGCGGCAATCTGCAACCGCGTGTGCAGCGCCAGCTTCTCCATGACGTTGCGTACATGGCTCTTCACGGTGTGCGACGCGATGTTGAGCCGTTGAGCGATTTCCTTGTTGCTCAATCCCTCGCCAATCAGCTCGATCACCTCGCGCTCGCGTCGCGTCATCCGCACGTCCTCGAGCACTCGCTCGCGGCCGCGGGAATCGCCGCCGAGCGCGATTTGGGAGAAGAGCGTCTCGGTCATGCGCGGCGGCAGCACCTTCTCGCCGGCGGCAACAGCCCGGATCGTGGCCACAAACTCGTCGAACGTGGCGTCCTTGAGTACGAACCCGGCAACGCCCGCATTCACGAACTGCACGATATCCTCGTTGGTCGGCATGAGATCCATGATGACGACCTTCGTGGCGCTCCGGCGCTTCGCGATCGCGGCGGCGACGCTCAAGCTGTCCTCGTCGCCCAGCCCCGCGTCGAGCAGCAACACGTCGGGCGTGGCCCGGTCGAGCACCTGGCCATTGGCGCTCGCCGAGGCGACGACCTCCACGTCGGGAAGCCGGCCCAGCATCGCCGCCAGCGCTTCGCGGACGAGGCGATTGTCGTCGACGATCGCCACCGTGATCATCAGATCAGGCCACCAGGGTTGGGAAACAGCAGTAGCGTCGCATTTCGTTGAAGGTACCCTGCCGGCGCGCGCGCCGCACACCCGGGTGAACTCCGGCGGAGGAGCAGGTCGACTACTCCGATCGTGTGATTGTCGGCGATCATCGCGCTTCTTACCCTGCACCACATGAAACACGCCGCAGTGGTCGGACGCGCCAATCCGGGCCTCGTCGCCCGTCGGCCCGCCGCCGCCGACCGGCTCCTGCTCGACATCTTCGACACGATCCGCGAGCCCCTCCTCGTGCTCGACGCGGACTTTCGCGTCACACAGACGAATCGCGCGTTCTTTCGAACATTTCGCGTCGGTCCGGACGAGACGCTTGGCGAGGTGTTGTTCGACCTCGGCAACGGCCAGTGGGATATTGCGGCGCTTCGCACACTCAGCGACCGGCTCGCCGCCGAAGTCGAAGTGTACGATGTCGACGTCGATCATGTCTTTCCCGGGATCGGGCGCAAGATCATGCGCATCAACGCGCGGCTCGTGATCCACGAGCCCGGCGCCCCCGCCGTCATTCTGTTGGCGATCGAGGACGTCACCGAGCAGCGCCTCGCGGAGCAGCGTCTCGCAGCGCAGCATCGTGAGCTCCAGCGCTCGAACGCCGCGCTTCATGAGTTCGCGTTCGTGGCGTCGCACGATCTGCAGGAACCGCTGCGCAAGATTCTCTCGTTCGGCGAGCGGCTGGAGACGACGGCCGGACCGGTCCTCGACGGCAAGCCGCGCACGTATCTCGCGCGCATCCTCAATGCTGCCGGCCGCATGCGAACGCTGATCAACGACCTGCTGTCGTACTCGCAGGTGGCCACACGCGCCGAGCCATTCGTGCGAGTCGATCTGACGGCGATCGTGCGGGGGGTCATCGTCGATCTGGAGACAGTGATCGCCGACGCGGGCGGCCGGGTGGACGTCGGCGTGTTGCCGGTCGTCGACGCGGATCCGCCTCAGATGCGCCAGCTGTTTCAGAATCTGCTCGGTAACGCGCTGAAGTTTCGCCGGAAGGACGAGCCGCCGGTGATCCGGCTCGCCGCCGCGAGCACGCCGGATGGGATGTGGTCCATCACCGTCGCGGACAACGGTATCGGGTTCAAGGAAGCCCAGGGAGAAAAGATCTTTCGCATGTTCGAGCGACTTCACCCCCGGACGGCGTACGACGGTTCGGGGATCGGGTTGGCGATTTGCCGAAGGATCGTCGAGCGGCACGGCGGCACGATCGCCGCGACGAGCATCACCGGCCAGGGAGCGACGTTGACCGTCGCCCTGCCGGCCACGCAAGCGCAGGCGGAGTCCCGACCATGATGATGCTCGATAAGCACACGATCCCCATTACGATTCTCATATGCGACGACGATGAAGACGACCGGATGCTCACCCAGCAGGCGCTGGAGGATGCCCACATCTCGAACGCCCTTCGCTTCGTCGAGGACGGCGAGCAGCTTTTGGACTACCTGTATCAACGTGGAGCGTTCGCCGGCGAGACGGGCGCGGCGCCGCGCCCCGGGCTGATTCTCCTCGACCTCAACATTCCGACGATGGATGGGCGCGAGGCGCTCAGGCACATCAAGCAAGACCCCACCCTGCTCGACATTCCCGTCGTCGTGCTCACGACGTCGTCGCTCGACGAGGATGTCATCAAGAGCTACCGACTCGGCGTGAACTCGTTCATCACGAAGCCGGTGACGTTTTCCGGCTTGGTCGAGGCGATGAACGTGCTCGGCCGCTACTGGCTCGAGATCGTGGAGCTGCCTCCGATCCCGGCCTAGCCGTGCTGCGCAGCTCGAGCAGCACGGCCGGTCGCCGCCATGTTCCGTGTCGGAAGTCGCGCCTGATGCTGAAAACGAGGACGGCGATTGCCGCAACGGGTAATCCCCAGTCCTCCCACATCCCGAGCTGCAGCACCGCGCTGAGGCCGACGACGGCCCACGCGACTGGAATGATGAGGAGCATGCGCGGCAGAGCGGGCGCTGCCAGCAGGAACAGGCCGAGCGTGAAGATCGTCGTCGGACATGGCACCCCGAATGTCGGCGCGGCCGGGTAGCGATGGCCGATTGCGCGGCCGATGAGCGGGTAAACGACCAAGGCGTACGTGATGAGCAGCGACCCCACTGCCGTTGCCGCATTCCGTCGCGCGGCAAATCGAACGGCCTCCTTGACGACTCCGAACCACCCGATCATCAGTCCCTGGAGAACGAACGCTGCAGCGAAGACGATCGCGGCGGGATTGATCACACGAAAGAACCGAGCGTGATACACTAGGCCCGTCCACACCCACAGCACCGCGAGGACGAGTGACGCAATCTGGGACGCGCGT
>DATLPC010000206.1:0-3183 GCA_035535975.1 Gemmatimonadaceae bacterium
ATCTTGCCGGAAATCGTTCCGTTCTGTGCGCCTGCCGTGGCCGAGACGAGAAGTCCGAATGCCGCAACCCACACGCTGCGGAGGGAGGACGCTCGGGCGCTTGCCATCAGGGAAGCCAATCGCATGAAAGAGGCTCCAAGGGAGGGAGATACTTGGCGGACGGAACAGTCACGCCGGTAGGTGACTGGAGCTTACGGTCGGGCGCGAAATTAACAAGTACGTAGGTTGTCGTAGTCATCGGAAAAACGATGACACTCCTACGACATCGATCGGGTTCAAGGATTCAAGGTTAGCGACGCGTACACGCCTAGTCGATTCTTGAGCGGCGCGTCCAGTGACAACCCGGCCCCGATCTGTGCCCGAGCCGCCGGGGTACCGACCAATGGCACCGGAGGAACGGCCGCTGACCACTCCGCGCCCGTCACCCGATTCCAGCGACGCGCGTTTCCGACAAGCGACGTCGCGCTCCCATCCCAGAAATAGAACGCGAGCGTTGGCGTCACCACGGAGGCGCGGTACGCGATCACCGACGAGCCGACCTGCACGCCGACCGGGAGCGCCGGCATCACCACACGCTGCGTCAGCGTTGCCTGGTCGATCAAGGGGGACGGACCGCCGCCGAGCGCGAACTGTTCGAACAGGGCGGCATCGCTATTCACCGCGCCGACCATCGCCGAGCCGACGATCGTCGGAAAACCGATCCCTGATGCCGACAGAATCAACGTTCCGGTGCTTCGGTGGAAGGACCGGTCGCTCGAAGTCCCACCGGAGTAATTGCCGGCGATTCCGACAGCGAATGTCGCGGCGTCGGTCCGGTGTGACAGCGACAAGCCGGCGTCGACGAACCCGAGGCCGCGAGTCGAGATGTCTCTCGTCGCGGCGATGGTCGCGATCTCGCTCGTCTCGCGCGCCGCACTTCCACCGGCCCGATATCGGAACGCGCGCGTGTCGAATGTCCACGTGTTGTCGAGCGCGAGCTCCCCACCTTGGAGTCTTGTATCGAGAGGGAACATCGTGCCGCGATGCGAGGCGCTCTCGCTGAGCTCCTGTTGCGCATCGAAGAGCGCGACACGAATCGCCGGCCGCGTTCCTCGCCAGATGCCGGACAATCGCCCCCCGCGCCAGGCCGCGTCTTGCCCGGCGTTGAAGTCCAACAGCAGCTCGCTACGCCCGATGACGTCGCTGCTCACCAGCGCGAGGCCGCCGCTCACCGCGTCGGGATCGGCGTGAACCTCGGGAATCCAGCGGAAAAAGCGCGGGCTGAATCGAAATGGCCGCGGCGGAGATACGAAGTTGGTCGCGAAGGAGACGTCGGCGACCGAGCGCCGCGCGACGGCGGGCGTGAGGGGCAGGGGAGAGGTCGAGTCGTTGACCGCGGCGAGCACGCTCGAGGTGGTGGCGCGCACGCGCCGCAGATCGTAGCCGCGAGAATAGAGCGACAGGAACCAAACCGTCGAATCGCGGCGATTCGCATCCGGCGCAACGGCCGCGCCGGTGATCGCAGTGAGCCGGCGGCGCGCCCCGGTCGTGAGGTCAGCGGTTTCGATCGCCGGCGCCCCACTCGCGTCGCTCGTGAAGGCCAGCGACGTCGCGCTGACCCAGGCGGGATCGTACTCGTTCGTCTCGGTCGTCGCGACCGTCGGTTCGATCGTCGACTGGTGTCGCGGACGCGCCGAGGCGTCGAGATCGATCACGACGACGCGCCAGCCGCCGCGGGTGTGTCGGCCGACCGCGACACGCGATCCGTCGGGCGACAGGCGCGGCCGCGAGTATGACGTATCCGGACTTCCCCCGGCGATCGTCGTCGTCCGGCCGTCGTCGAGACTCACGCGCACGAGATCGCACCAGCCCCGGCGACATTGTGTCGCGACCGCCCATGTCCCCACCGGAGCCGGGTCGGGGTCGCGCACTCCTCCGCGATGGGTGATCCGGCGAACGTCGCGCGATTGAGTGTTCCAGATATAGAGATCTGGAACGAGTGCGCCGTTCCCGACCGGTGTCAGTCGCCAGAGGAGAATACGGCCGTCGCGCAGGAACCGCGGCGACTCGTACGGCGATCCGCCGGCCGCTTTCAGCGTGGCCAACGCTCGCTTGGGCGGCGGATAGATCGGCCTCGCCGGGACATCCGCCGGGTCGCGCGCGACGAGGATCGAGTCCCGGCGCCGTCGGCCCGTGTCGGGCTCCGCGGCGCTGCTCCAGACGACGACACGCGATCGCACAATCGGCGACCGAAGCACGATCGCCACCCGCTGTCCGTCCGGAGAGATCGCCGGATCGCCCGTGCTCCACGCCAAACGCTGGATGATCTCACCAGTGTCCGACGGCGCCGCGCGTCGCATCGCCTGCTCGACGGCGACGGACCGTGCCGTCAACTCGGTCGTGAATCGGCCGTACAGCGCGCGCGGGGTTTCGCCGAACACGCCGGTGAACGCTTCGTCGAAGGTGCGATTCTGACGGGCGCTCAGTCGGCGCCAAACGAACACCAGGCTCGAATCGCCATTTCGCGCCGCGAGCCACTCGAGAAACGCCGAGCCGGCGAGATAGGCGAACGTGCCCCCGGCGAAGGAACCCGAAGCATTGAGTTGATCGTACCGCGGCAGCTGACCTTCGAGTGCCCACTGACGGAGGAACGCCGCGCGCCAGACGCCGTGCGGTCGGCCAGATCCAGTCACCATCCCCTCGACGTACGTCGCGTAGCCCTCGATGACCCATCGTGGCGCTCGAAGGGCGATCGGTCCGAAGTCGACGGGGAAGAGCTCCCAGAACCGCCGCGTCGTGCTGTTTCGGGACGGTCGCGTGAGATGCGCGATATGGCCGAACTCGTGCGACAGAAGCATCTCGCCCCAGTCGCGGAACTCCGAGATGTCGTCGCGCGGATCGGGGGGCATCGCCCACAGGTTGATTGTGGGCATGTCCAAATATGTCCAAGCCGAGCCGTTGGCCAGATTGAAGGGATCGTCGACAACGACCTGCGTCTTCCGTGACGGCGCAAAACCAACAAGGCGACCGACCGCCGAATCGATCGCGTCGGCGCGCGCGGCCACGGCGCGCGTCCACGCTTCGAGCTCGGTTGGATAGTGAAACGCGAAGTGGCGGGTCTCGACCGTCCGCCAGGGAAGCCAGCTGCGGACGACGTACTGCCCGCCGGCGCGTTGCGCCCCTCCGGCCGCGGCGACGAGCAGA
>DATLPC010000207.1:0-32519 GCA_035535975.1 Gemmatimonadaceae bacterium
CCTGGACGATCGGCACGCCATTCACGACGGTGTTGACGAGACTGTGTGAATGGCCGGCGATTACGGCGTCAATCGGCTGCTTGACTGCTCGCACGACGTCGAAGATCTCACCACGGCAGTTTGTGGTTCCTTCTTGATCGCAGAAGCCGCCCATGTGGGCGACGATCACGACGGTGTTCGCCCCGCGGCGACGAAGGTCCGCGGCGAGGCTGTCGACAATCGGCACGGGATCGTCGAATCGGAGTCCTTGGATCATGCTCGCTTTCGCGGACGTCGTCGTGCTGCGCGTGAGCAGGCCGATCACGCCGATCTTGAACGCCCCTCGGACGATCAGCGTGTCGTCGCGAATCCAGGGTACGTCGCGGCCGTCCGTGTAGCGCACATTGGCGGCGAACACGCCGTACCGCTCGTCGCGCATGCGCGCGCGGAGCGTGTCCTGGCCCCAGTCGAACTCGTGATTGCCTAAGGCCGCCGCCGCGAAGCCGACGTGGTTGAAGATGTCCGAGACCGGCCGGCCGAACGCGAGGTTGGACGCGAGCGTCCCCTGAAACTGGTCGCCGCCGTCGACGAGAATCCATTCGCACGCCGGCGCGACGCACTCTGCCTCGGCCCGTGCAATGGTCGCCGCGAGCGCCGCAACGCCCCCGCGCTGACCTCCGGCGACGCGCCGAGGCTCCAGCGCTCCGTGGAAGTCGTTCGTCCCGATGATCCGCAGCCGCGCCGTCGCGACGGGCGAGGGCGCTTTCGGCGCCCCGCAAGCGGTCAGGATAAGAAGTGCTCCAAGACGGGCTGTTCGGTTCATTGGTGTGATTCTAAGCGGGTGGCGTCCAGGTAGGAGAGTCCCGAAAAGAACATTGACGTAGAGGACGCAGAGAAACAGAGAGGGCACCGAATTGTCGGTGCCCTCTCTGTTCTCTGCGTCCTCTGCGCCAAGCTGTTGACGAGAGCGTCCCGATCGAGAGCCCCTACTTGCGCAACACGTCCTTCTTCGCACTCGGGAACCGCGTCTTCAGCTGGCTCTCGTACGCCCGCTCGCCATACCCGACGTAAATCTGCCGCGGCCGCGCGATCTTCTGCTCCTTGTCGTTGAGCATCTCTTCCCATTGGGCGAGCCAACCCGCGGTGCGCGCCACCGCGAACAGCACCGTGAAGAAATCGGTAGGGAAGGCCATCGAGCGATAGATCAGGCCCGTATAGAAATCGACGTTGGGGTACAGCTTCCGCGACACGAAGTAGTCATCGCTGAGCGCCGCTTCCTCGAGCTTGAGGGCGATCTCGAGATCCTTGTCCATGCCGACCTGCTTGAACACGTCGTCGGCCAGTGCCTTCACGATCTTGGCGCGCGGATCATAGCTCTTGTAGACGCGGTGACCGAAGCCCATCAAGCGGCTGCCCTTGCCGCTTTTCACTTCATTGATGAACCCCGGGACGTTCTTCGGGTGTCCGATCTCGTTGATCATGCGGAGCACCTGCTCGTTCGCTCCGCCGTGCAGCGGCCCGTAGAGCGCCGCAACGCCGGCGGCGATCGCCGAGAACGGATCGACCTGTGACGAGCCGACAGCGCGCACCGCGTTCGTCGAGCAGTTCTGTTCGTGATCCGCGTGCAGGATGAACAAAACCTCGAGCGCCTTCACGAATACCGGGTTCGCCTCGTACTTCGGCTCCGACATCCGCGCGACCATCGATAGGAAATTCTCGGTGTAGCTGAGATCGTTGTCGGGATAGATGAACGGCAAACCCTTGATGTGACGGTAGCAGAACGCGGCGAGCGTCGGCAGCTTCGCCAGCAAGCGCACGATCGAGATGTTCCGCTGGTCGGGATCGTGGATGTTCTTCGCTTCAGGATAGAACGACGAGAGCGCCGCCACCGTCGAGCACAGCATCGACATCGGGTGCGCGTCGTAGCGGAACCCCTGCAAGAACGTCTTGATGTTCTCGTGCACGTACGTGTGGAACGTGATGTCGCGCACCCACTGGTCGTACTCCTTCTGCGCCGGAAGCTCACCGTGGCGCAGCAACCAAGCGACCTCGAGGAACGTCGCTTTCTCGGCGAGCTGTTCGATCGGGTAGCCTCGGTAGCGCAGAATGCCGCGATCGCCGTCGATAAACGTGATCGCGCTCTTGCATGATGCCGTGTTCATGAACGCCGGATCGTACGTCATCAACCCGAATTCGTCGGGCGCGGTCTTGATCTGGCGGAGGTCCATCGCGCGCGTCGCGGTATCACCTTCGACGCCACCCTGAATGATCTGGACCGAATAGTTCTTGTTGGTGCGCGAGTCTTTGATGTCGAGTGTTCCCGTCGCCTGGAGCTCCCCAGAAGGTGGGGACGGTGGTGCATCAAGCGCCGGTTGTGCGTTGGCCATGCTCACGTTTCTCCGGAAGGATCGCTACGAAGCGCCACTGCGCTTCACGTGAGCGGAAATCTAAGATGTACGGGTTCACGCCGTAGAAGGCGTTCCGGCCTTTGTGCAGCGGACGAGACGGCTCAGTGCGGCGTCGTCGAGCCGCCCGGGCGGGCCTTGTCAGCAAAAGTTGAAGTGGTCCCGCGTTCGGCAAGTAGCCGCGTCGTAAACCGTTGGCCTTCAGCAATCCGCTCAACCTCGAGTGCCGTCGAGTCTACGGCCGTCTCGATGCGATTGAGTCGCTCCATGACTTCCTCGAGCTGGCGCTTGAGATCGCCCTGCGGCAGGTCCTTATGCCGGCGGTACTTGAGCGACGTGATGATGATGCCCGTCGTGCATCCCATCGCCGTTACGATGCCGCCGAAAACGAGGATGTCTTCGATGACGTTTGGATTCACTGGCCTATTCCTCTGGTTCGATTCCGCGGGTCGACCTCGGTCCTTACGCGACCGATGCCCCCCGATGTTTCGCCGCTGTCACGCCCCCCTCCCCCGCTGAGCGGCAGACCGAGCGAACGGGGCAGCGTCCACAGTGTGCGATCCTGGCTGTGCAGACAAGGGCGCCGAGCTCCATCAATGCCTGGTTGTGCGTCCAGGTCGCACGGCCGGTGCGTGGTAGAAGCGCATTGGCCAGCTCCCATGTCTTCCGCTGACCGGGCGTAGTTTTGGGGTCGATGCGCGGCGCGAATGCACGCCTGAGGACTCTGGCGACGTTGGTGTCGACGAGCGCCTCCCTACGTTCGTAAGCGAACGACGAAACGGCGCCGGCGGTGTAGGCGCCTATCCCTGGCAGTGAGCGAAGCTCCTCGGCAGCGCTCGGCAGCGGCGCGGAATTTCGGCCGTCATCGGTGACCTGTTTCGCCAGTGCGTGGAGATTTCTCGCGCGGGCGTAGTAGCCGAGACCGGACCACGCCTCCAAGACCGCGGCGGGTTTTGCCTGCGCCACATGTGAGAGAGTCGGAAATCGGTCCAGGAAATCGGCGTAATACGTCACGACTCGTGAGACCTGCGTCTGCTGGAGCATGAGCTCGGACACCAGCACGTGATACGCGTCTCGGGTCTTGCGCCACGGCAGGTCGCGAGCGTTTCGCCGGTACCATGCGCGAAGTTTTCGTCGAAAGACCGCCGCGCGATTCTCGTCCAGTTTCACCGTACGGTTGGCGGTCGAACCCCGGCTCACCGCGGCGTCCAGGTCGGCACCGCCGCGAAGAGCCCTCGCGCCAAGCCCTGTTGGGCGAGCATCAGACCGAATGCGAGACTGACGACGCCGCTGGCGATCTGCACGTATCGCTGAACGCCGATGAAACGCCGCGCGGTGAGTGCCGATGGAACCGCGATCGCGGCCGTGATTACGGCCATTCCGGCAATCGTCCCCGCGGCAAATAAGGCGAGATACACCAGCGCGAGCCAGGTCTCCGGGACCGCCGCCAAGACCACCAGTGCCACGAACGCCGACCCCGCGAGACCATGCACGACACCCACCGCGACCGGCCGCGTCATGCTTCGCGCCGAGCCGGCTTTGCGTCGCGCCAACGTCATGAGACCGAGGGCGATCAGCATCAACGCGACCGAGAACTCGAGGGCAAGCCCAAGACGGGGCGGTATCGTGAGCCGGAAGGCGACGATCGCGCCCCCCACTAGCAAGATGGTAATGCTATGACCGATACCCCAGAGCGCGCCGATGCCGCTCGCACGCCGCAGCGAGCGCTCATCGCTCACGATTGTCGTCACCGCCACGACGTGATCCGCGTCGGTCGCGTGGCGCATGCCCAGCAAGAAGCCGAGCAAGAGAATGGAGATCGAAGGCAGCATAGATCGATTTGCGGCAGTCGCGAAAATCTAGCGCGCTTCCCCCGACGGCGCGTTTGCGCCAACCGTGCTTGGCACGCCATCTTCGGGCCGTGCAAATCCGAGCGTTCCTTAGACACCCGATCGCGATCGGCATCGCCGCGATCTCAATTGGGCTCACACCGGCCTTGCTGCTCGCCCACGCAAGGCTGATTCGCAGCGCTCCGGCCGCCAACGCCGTGCTTGCCGCACAGCCCTCGCGGATCTCGCTTTGGTTTTCCGAACGACCAGAACCAAAATTCACCGTCGTCCAGCTGCTCGACTCGACAGGTGCGGCAATCGTTCTCGGGCAACCGGTGCTCGACGCCAAGGCGATGGGGATCATGTTCGACGTTCCGCCCAATCTGCCGAGTGGCAAATACGCCGTCTCTTGGCGAACCGCGGCGGCGGACGGACATCCGAGCAGCGGTCGCTTCGCCTTCACGCTCACGCTGCCGCCGAAGGCCGAGCCCCTAGGGCCTCCGCCAGTCTCGTCACCGGCGGATACCGGCGTTGTCCATCGCATCCGTCCGCGCGCGAACGCGGTCGTGATCCAGAACGAGGCGTCGGCCGTGAGCTCGGCGCTCCGCTGGGCAGAGCTCATGTCGCTACTCACGATCATCGGCGCAATCGTCGTGCGGCTGGTCGTGCTCCCGCGCGCCGGCTGGTCAACCGAGCTGCTTGCCGACGCGGGTGATCGTGCCAGAGTACTCGCGCAGAGCGCTTCATTGCTTCTGCTTTGCACCACCTCTTACCGGGCCGCGAGTCAGGCCCGGATGATGGCCGGTGCGCCCCCAGGTTTTTTTCGCGCGATTGCGGCGCTCGTACGCGACACCCACTGGGGGCAGGGCTGGGCGATCGGCGCCGCTGGAGTGATCGCGATCATCCTCGGGCTCTTGACGAGCCGGCGGGGAGCCGGTGGATGGACGATCGCGGCGCTCGGCGCCGTGATGGTGTCGCTGGGGCAGGCGCTGACGGGGCACGCCGCGAGCAACGCGCACGTCGCGCTCGCCGTCGCCACCGACGTCGTCCACGTGCTGGGAACCGGTGGGTGGATCGGTGGATTGACCGTGGTCGTCCTCTCGGCTCTTCCGGCAACGCGACAGTTGGGCGCCGTGGAATCGGTGAAGGCGGGAAGCGCGCTGGTCCGCTCTTACCATAATTCGGCGATGGAATCAGTCGCGTTGGTGTTGATCAGCGCCGTGGTTGCGGCTTGGCTACGCCTTCCGACGCTCGCCGACCTCTGGACGACGCCCTACGGCAACATGCTGCTTCGAAAGCTGTTCTTTGTGGTAGTGGTTCTAGGTTTCGGTTTGTATCACTGGCGCCGCGTCGTGAGCGTCGATTGGACGGACGAAACGCGGGCCCGGTTCCGGCGCAGCGCAACCGTAGAGCTAATTGCCGGAGCCGTCGTCGTTGCCTTCACCGCGCTTCTCATTTCTACCGCTTTGCCGACATGACCGCGATAGAGTCACAACCGACGCACGCATGGCCGATCACGTTCGACGACGTACAGTCGGCGCGCTCGCGCATCGCTCCGCACATCGCGCCCACGCCGTTCCGTGAGCATCCGCAACTCGCGGAGCTCATCGGACACGGCCTCAGCGTCTACGTCAAGCACGAAAATCATCAACCGACCTGTTCATTCAAGATTCGGAATGGTCTGTCGTTCATGACCGCGTTGAGCGCCGACGAGCGGCGTCGCGGCGTCGTGGCGGCATCAACGGGCAATCACGGACAGGGAATTGCCTATGGCGCCCGCATGCTCGGTGTTCCCGCGACGGTCTGCGTTCCAGCGGGGAACAACCCGAGCAAGAACGCCGCGATGCGCGCGCTCGGCGCCACCGTCGTCGAGGAGGGAGGCGACTACGACGAGTGCGTGCAGGCGATGATGCGCATCGCCCAAGCTGAAGGACGCGTCGTCGCGCATTCGACCAACGATCCGCGCGTCGTCGCCGGCGCCGGGACGATGACATTGGAGATTCTCGAGCAATGCCCGGATCTCGACGCCCTCGTCATCGCGACCGGCGGAGGGTCGCAGGCCGTCGGCGCCATCACCGTTGCACGGGCGCTCGCGCCGCATCTCGAAGTGTTCGGCGTCCAGGCGGCGGGCGCGCCGGCGATTCACGATTCCTGGCACGCGCGCACGCGTTTGACGACGCCGCGCGCTGAGACATTCGCCGAGGGAGTGGCGACGAGAACGACTTACGACCTGACCTTCGGCGCCCTGCTCGAGGGACTCGCCGGCTTTGTGACCGTGACCGATGCCGAGATTGCCGAGGGCCTTCGGACGATCCTGGCTACGACGCACAACTTGGTCGAGGGATCGGGAGCAATCGGGTTCGCGGCACTTCCCAAACTCGCCGAGCGACTCGCCGGAAAGAAGGTTGGTATCGTCTTCTGTGGTGGCAACATCGACCTCGGGATGCTCGAGCGGATTCTCCGGCGGGAGATCTAGTTCTGTTGTGGCGACGTCCCGTCCATGAGCTCTTGAACCGCTAGCTCACCTTGCGAGTCTTGCGTTTCAGGAAGTCCATGAGAATGAACTGCCCGAGCGTCATCGTCGACGTGAAGTAGGCCTTGCCGCGACTGATCTCGGACACGCGCTTCACGAACTCGACGAGCGTTCGGTCGCGGGCGAGCATGAAGGTGTTGATCATGATGCCGGCGCGGCGGCAGGCCGCGACCTCGCGGATCGTCTGCGCGATCACCGTCGTGTCGAGGCCGAACGAGTTCTTGTAAATCTGGCCGTTCGGCAGCGTCAACGCGCTCGGCTTGCCGTCGGTGATCATGATGATCTGACGCATGTCCTTCTTTTGCGCGAGCAGCAACCGTCGCGCGAGCTTCAGTCCCTCGGCCGTATTCGTGTGGTACGGCCCCACCTGCGCCGTTGCCAGCGTGGCGAGTGGAATCTCTTCCGCCGAGTCGTGAAAGAGCACGACCTTGAGTGTGTCGCCGGGGAATTGCGTGCGAATGAGATGCGTCAGTGCGAGCGCGACCTTCTTGGCGGGCGTGAATCGGTCCTCGCCATAGAGGATCATCGAGTGCGAGCAATCGAGCATCAGCACCGTGGCGCACGACGACCGGTACTCGGCCTGGCGGACCATCAGGTCGCTGTACTCGAGGTCCAATGGAACTTTGATGTCGCCCGTGCGCGCCATCGCGTTCTTCAGCGTTTCGTTGACGTCGATGTTGAGCACGTCACCGAACTCGTAGGGTTTGCTCCACCCGTCGGACTCGATGCCCGTCGCGAGATACGCCGTGTCGTGACTCCCGAAGCTCGACTTGCCGAGGGAGCCGAGGAGGTTTCGTAAAGTCTTATAGCCGAGGAAGTCGATGCCTTTCTCGGTGAGGTTGAACTGCACGTCGCGCGCGGCCGCTTTGGCGAGGCTGCCGGGCCCGGTCACGGGTTGGTGTCCCGCGGGCAGCTGCGGCGCGTTCTCGATCTTGAGGTACCCCTCTTCCATCAGTCGCTGCACCAGCTGGTCGAGAAGCTGCGCCAGCTTTGCCTGGCCCTCTTCATCCTCGCCGCCCCGGAGCGCTTCGAGCATCTCGGGGGTGAACTGGCCGCTCTCCATCAGCGCATCGAGGATCGCCTGCTTCAGCGCGTCGAGCGAATGATTGCTCTCATCGCCCGCGTCCCAGCCGTAGTACGACTGATTATCGCCGGCGAAGCCCGACTGGAGCAGAAAGTCCGCGAGCTTGTCGAGCAGCGCCTGGAGATCGATCGCGTCGGCGAGCTCGGGACTGAACTTGGTGTAGGTGTGGAACCGCATGGTGCCTCCCTTTGGGAAGGATAGTGCAGGGCGCTTGGGGGGGCTATAGCGCTCGCTGGCGCTCGCGGTGGGTAGGCTCGCTGGCGCTCGCGGTGGGAACGGCCGCTGACGCGGCCTGTGAGAACGCTCGCTTCGCTCGCTGTGAATAACTGCGAACCAGAAACGCCTCTACACACCGCGCGGCTTTGCCGCGCCTACACACAGGGCGCGAAGCGCCCGTTCACACAGCGAGCGAAGCGAGCGTACACACTTGCCTTCACACAGCGAGCGAAGCGAGCGTACTCACTGCGTACACTCGCATACACTCGCACACCGACCACTACTCCGCCCGAAGCGCCTCCATCGGATCCACCCGCGCGGCCTTCCACGCTGGCACCAGACACGCGGCGACCGCACAGAGGCTCAGCACTACGATCGCGCCCACCAGGCTTACCGGGTCGCGCGTCGTCACCCCATAGAGCAGCGATGCAACGAAGCGGCCGAGCAGAAGTGCTCCGATCACGCCGACTCCCACGCCGAGGCCCACAATGAACATCCCTTGCGAGACGACGAGACCGATCACGTCGGCGACGCGCGCGCCGAGGGCGACACGAATGCCCATCTCATGCGTGCGTCGACTCACGCCGTAAGCCACGACGCTGTAGACGCCGATAGCGGCGACGACGAGGGCGAGAATGCCGAACATCGTGAACAGCTGCGCGCCCAGGCGCCACGGATGAAGCTCGCGCTCGAGGAGTTCGCTGACCGTTCGGACCTGCGACAGTTCAGCCTCGGGGAACGCGAGCTTCAACTGACGCCGCGTCTCGGCCACCACGAGGCCAATTCGGCGCGGATCCGCGCGCACGATCAGCACCGGCGCGCCAAACAGGCGCTGCGCGAGCGGGACGTAAAACTGCTTGGCCGGCTCCTCGATGATCCTCATGCGATGCGCGTCGTCGACGACACCCACCACGCGGACGCAGGGATCCGTCGGTTTCGAGAGCACCAGACACTGACCGACCGCCGTTTGGTTCGGCCAGAACGCGCCCGCCATACGCGCATTGACGATCATCACCGGCTCGGAGCCCTTTCGATCGGCGTCCGTGAAGAACCGTCCTTGTCGCAACCGGAGGCCCACGGTAGTGAAATAATCCGGCGCGACGCTGACGAACGTCGGAGAGTCGTTGTCGCCCAGGACGACGGAGTCTCCGTTGGGGCGAAAGAGCCGCGCACCGGCGAAGCCCCCCATTGGCCCAACGTTCGAGAGCGTCGTGCTCTGCACGCCGGGCACGCGGCGGAGCGCCTCCGCGGCGCGCTGGAACGCCGGCTGAGTCTCCGGCCCGAACCGCTGGCGCGGCGACACCCCGAGATTTGCAAAGAGCAACGCCGGCGTATCGAAACCAAGGTCGATGCCTTCGACCTTCGCGAGGCTCCGTACGAACAGACCGGCGCCGACGAGCAAAACGATCGACAGCGCGGTCTGCGTCACGAGAAGAATCGACCCGAGCGTCGATCGTCGGTAGGCGCCCTCGAGTGAACCGGCACGAAGGCTGGAAATGATGTCGATTCGCGAGCCCGCGAACGCCGGCGCGGTGCCGACCATGATCCCGGCGACAACGGAGGCGATTGCGACGAACGCGACGGCCCGAACGTCGAGCGTGCCGCCCGCCCAGTTGACCGACGGGAAGAGCAGCTTGCGAATCAAGGCACCGCCCCATGCACCGAGCGCGAGCGCCGCGATGCCGCCGATCAGCGCGAGCAGAAGGCTCTCGGTGATGACTTGCTCGTACAGCCGCCACCGTGACACGCCGAGTGCCTGACGCACCGCGATCTCGCGACGTCGCCGGTTGGCGCGCATCGAAAGGAGATTGGCCACGTTGGCGCACGCGATGAGCAGCACGATGATGGCCACCGCGCCGAGCCGCAGCGAAATGGACGACTCGGAATCCTTCTTCGCCGGCCCGCGCGCGGCAATCAACGAGCCAAGCCACACGCTGTTGTTCGCGGGCGATGCATACCCTTTCAATTCGACCGCTCGCAGGCCCGCGGTCGCCTTTGCCGCCAATACGACATCACTGCTTCCGGTCGGCATTCGCGCCACGACACGGAGATAATTTCCGAATCCGAGGTACCACGGTGGACCGTCGAGAGAGAGGCGACCGGCGGAAAATGCACTCAGCGGCGCCCACGCATTCGCCGCGCTGATGTCGAGGCCGGCGAATGGATCGGGTACGACGCCGATGATCGTGAAGTCGAGGAGCCCGGTTTTCACGTGGCGACCGATGATGTTCGGATCCGCCCCAAATCCGTCGCGCCACAGCCGCTCGCCGATCACCAGCACGTACGCCGGCGTCTCGATCCGCGCTTCTTCACTACCGAAGACCCGGCCGACGGTCGGTCGCACGCCGAGGAGTCGGAAATAATTCGCGGTAACGTAGCTCCGGCGGATGAGCGGCCCGCCGCCCTCCGGGCGGACGGAGTCGGCTAGCGTGTAGGCCACGGTTTCCGCCGAGCCGAATGCACCGGCGACGGCGCGGTAAAACGGGTAGTTGAAGTTCGGGAAGATGTGGCTGTCGCCATACGCAGTGTGGGCGTCCTCGATGTAGAGGCGCCGCAGCTCGTGGGGTGCCGCGACACCGGCCGGCGGTCGGACGAACACGCGGTCGAGCAGCGAGAACACCGCGGCGTTGAGGCCAACGCCGAGCGCGAGCGTCAACACGACGGTCGTCGTGAAGCCGGGCGCCCGCGCCAGTCCACGCAGCGCGTAGCCGGCGTCTTGTCGGATGCGGTCGAGCCAGAGAAGAAGTGTCATCGACCGTGTTTCCTCGCGGTAATAGGTGACGTTCCCAAACGTGCGCCGCGCGGCGACCTCGAGGCTCGCCTCCCCGGCGCCCGCACCCGACAACGACAGATCCTCGAGATCGAGATGAAACTGAATCTCTCGATCCACTTCCTGGGCGTACGCTTCCCCGCGCATCAACACGTAAAAGCGATGGCCGATCCCGTCGAGGAGCGACATAGTGTCAGGCGCGTCCCATGACGCGCGCGATGGCGATGGCCACGCGGTCGTAGCTGGAGACCTTCTCGTCGAGCTGCTTGCGACCGGAGCGCGTGATCGTGTAGTAGCGTGCCTGGCGCTTCGTCGGCGACTCGGCCCAGCGGGCGGTCACCCAGCCTTTGTTCAAGAGGCGCTCGAGCGCCGGATAGAGCGATCCTTGCTCGACGCGGAGGACGCCGTCGGAGAGCCGACCGATATGCTGGGCGATCGCGTAGCCGTGCAGCGATCCGAGCGTGAGCGTCCTGAGGATCAGCATCTCGAGCGTTCCCGGCTGCAAATCCGTTCGCGCGTCCGTTGCCGGTGATGGGCTCATAGGAAGTCTGTCGACATGTGTTGACTATCTACCTATACCGCCCTACCCGCGCCGTCGTCAAGCCCGGTACCGAGGTCGAGCCTGCTTAGCTGCTATTTTTTTCACGTGCCTAGTGCCGCCTCCCTCAATCCGTTCCGCACTCTTCAGCGACACCGCAACTTCCGGCTCTTTTGGCTCGGGCAGACGCTGTCGCTCATCGGCACCTGGATGCAGTCGATGGCGCAAGGGTGGCTGGCATTACAGCTCTCGAATAGCGCCTTCCTCGTCGCCCTCGTCGCCGCGGCGCAGTCCTTTCCGGTTCTCGTGTTCTCGTTTCACGCCGGTGTCGTCGTCGATCGCACCGATAAGCTGCGCCTGGTGAAGATCGCGCAAACCCTGCTCGGCATCGAAGCGGCCGCGCTCTGGTGGTTCACCTGGTCGGGGCACATCACGATCGGGTGGCTTCTCACCCTCGCGCTGGCGAACGGATTGATCACCGCGTTCGAGGTGCCGGCCCGGCAGTCCTTGGTCATCGAGCTCGTGGGACGGGAAGATCTGCCGGGAGCGATCGCGCTCAATTCGAGCGGATTCAACCTCGCGCGCATCGTCGGTCCGAGTATCGGGGCGATCATCATCGCCAGCGCCGGGATCGCCTGGTGCTTCGGCGTCAACGCATTGAGCTACATCACCGTGCTCGTAGGACTGTTCCTGATCCGACTCCCTGAATGGGTACCTCCTGAGCATCTCGCATCGCCGATCGAAGGGATTCGCGAGGGCGTGCGATTCATGCGCGATACACCGTCCATCTCGGCCTTGATGAAGCTCGTCACGGTGTACTCCGTGCTCGGCGTGCCGTACCTCACGTTGATGCCCGTCATCGCCCGCGATCAGCTCGGGCTCGGTGCCGCCGGCTACGGGGCGCTGCTCGCCTGCGTGGGGGTCGGCGGAGTCGCCGGAGCCTTGTCGCTCGCCGCGATCGGCGACCGTGTTCGCGGAACCAGGCTGCTGTCGGCGGCGGCGTACGCGTACGGCGGCCTGCTGATCGCCCTCGCCCTGGCGCGCGATGCGACCGTCGCCTATCCCGTTCTGCTGGCGACGGGATTCATGATGATCGTCAATAACGCGACGGCCAACTCGACATTACAGCACCTCGTTCCCAACGAGCTTCGGGGCCGGATCATGGCGGCCTACTCGTTCGTCGTCGTCGGTCTCTCGACGGTCGTCGGCTCATTGATTTCTGGAAGCGTAGCGCACGCACTCGGTGTATCGTGGGCAATCGGCGGCGGCGCCGTGATCATGCTCGCCTACGCCTACTGGGCCTTCGAACGCCGCCCGGAGTTGCGGTCGATCGAGTAATCTGCAGGAGGTGCGTGGCGACTCGGCGACTCGGCGACTCGGCGACTCGGCGACTCGGCGACTCGGCGACTCGGCGACTCGGCGACTCGGCGGCTCGGCGACTCGGCGGCTCGGCGACTCGGCGGCTCGGCGGCTCGGCGACTCGGCAACTGGGCGACTCGGCTTTCGCGCCGTTTCCACCTGAGACCTAAGACCTAAGACCTGAGACCTGAGACCTAAGACCTGAGACCTCCAGAACCGATCACGGCACGGAACGCGATTAGTCCAAGAGACCCCCGTCATCCCCAAGGAGCCCTAGCTGTACTCGACCTGCCTCTTCTGCCAGTCCAAGCTCGGCGAGAACGAGTCCGTCGAGCATTTCCCGATCGGACGTCGCCTCGCGTTCGACGGGGCGCGTGGACGCTTGTGGGTCGTCTGCCGGCGATGCGAGCGATGGAATCTCTCGCCACTGGAGGAGCGTTGGGAGGCGATCGAGGACTGCGAGCGACTCTTCCGCGGTACGCGGTTGCGAGTCTCGACGGACAACATCGGGCTCGCGCGAGTCGGCGACGGGCTCGAGCTCGTCCGGGTTGGCGAGCCCCTTCGTCCAGAGCTCGCCGCCTGGCGTTACGGCGACCAGTTCGGACGCCGGAGACGGCGAACCGTGGCCTATACGGGCCTGGGTGTGGCGGCGGGCGTCGGATTGCTCGTCGTCGGCCCGATCGTTGGCGGCGTCGCCAGCCTGTCGTGGTCGAGTTACAACGTGTTCAATGCGGTGCTCAACTCGTATCAGCGCCGGCGCATTCGAGCCCGTTTGACCGTTCCGGGACACGACCTGCCGATACCCATTCGGCGCGACCAGATTGGTCACTTGGCCCTCGTTCACCAAGACCAGAGTTGGGGATTGCGCGTTTCCTTCGAAGACGAGGAGGTCGAACACCCCAATCTGCTCGGGCGAGTTTGGCCCAGGGAGCGACATGTGTCGAGCATACTCATAACGGGGGACGAAGCGCTGCGCGCCGCGGCGAAGCTGATGCCGACCGTCAATGCCACGGGAGCGCGGCGTCGCGACATCGCGGCGGCCGTCGACATCCTCACGGAGACTCCCGATCCGTCACACCTCTTTGCCAGGTACGCGGCGGCGGCGCCTTCGTGGAGTAAGTCCGGTCAGTACGTGTCCTATTTGTCGCGGCCCGCGCGTCTCGCGCTCGAGATGGCGTCGCATGAAGAGAGCGAGCGCCGCGCGTTGGAGGGCGAGCTTCATCTCCTCGAGTCGGCCTGGCGCGAGGCCGAAGAGATCGCGTCGATCGCCGACGGACTGCTCCTGCCGGCGGACACCGACGATCGCTACGAAGCGCTCAAGCGCGAGGCGCGCGACCTCTGATCAATCGCGGACCGCGGCGCCGAATTGCTGTCGCGCGGCGTCGATCACCAGCTTGGCCGCGCCGTCCAGACCGAGCCAGCCGGTGTTCACGCAGAGGTGATAGTTCTCGTGCGCGAGCCAATTGCGATTCCAGTGTCGCTTCACGTACTGCTCGCGCTGCTTGTTCTGATCGTGAATCATCCGGTCCGCTTCCTCCGGACTCACCTTGAACTTTTCGATGGCGTATTGGCGGAGCGCGGCGCGTGGCGCGTAACAGAAAACGTGCAACGCGTCCGAGCGCTCCGCGAGCAGACACTGCGCTCCGCGTCCCACAAAAACCGCCGGGCCCGTCTGCACCGCCTCCTCGATCACGCGGCGCGTCACGGCGACGATTCGCTCCTCCGTCGTCTCGATCGGGCCACTTGGAACGGGCGGCATCACCTCGGGCGAGCCAAGCGAGAGGGCCGACGCCAACCGCTCGACCATCGACGGCACTCGCTCGTCCTGCGCCGAAACCTCGGCGACGCTCAATCCCGACCGCTCGGCGACCGCGTCGATCATAGTATTGTCGAATAGCGACCACCCGAGTGCCGACGCCACTCGCTCGGCGACCTCCGATCCGCCGGAGCCGTACATCCGCGAGATCGTGATGACGGGCATTAGTAGGTCTGGATGTCGCCGTGCGAGCTCGCGTGATGCGCCGCGGGCCGATGCGTCGCGCGGCGCCGCACCTGCTCGACGACCTCGAAGCCGAGCGCGCTCCAGGTGTCCTCGGCCATGCGCACACCACTCGCGTTGTGCAGCCGCATCTCCGTGAGGCCGCGCGCGTCGCACCATCGCTCCGCGGCGTCGACGAGCGCGGTGAGCACCCCCTTTCGGCGGGTGTGCGGCTTCACGTACGCCGACGAGACGTAGCAATAGCGCTCAGGCGTGAGGAGCGGGGAGCTGAGCGTGTCGACACAGCGCAACACGCCGACGATCTCGTCTCCGAGCTCGGCGACAAACATCGTTTCGTGCGTCGAAGCGAGTTGGCTGCGATACAACTCGAACGCGCGGCGACGCGCCTCGGGATGGAGCCGGCCGTACAACGGGTGATCGCCGTATTCCCGGAGCAGCGACAAACGAAGCTCGACGACCGCGTCCAGATCGTCGGGTTTCGCCTCGCGCACCGAGACGCCGCGCATCAGGAAAGGCCGCCGCCGAACAGATCCTGGTTGGGCCGGCGCCGCGGCTCCGGCGTCGCGCGACCATACTGACCGCCTTCCGAGCGCGAGATCTTTTTCCTCGCCACCAACGCTTCGAGCACCAGCTCGCACGCCGCGACCGCCGTCGCGGGATCGTCTTCCGGCGCGAGCCCGACGTGGTGGACGAGATCGATGAGGCCGGGCACGACCTCGAAGCCCTTCAACGCGAGATCGGCGCGTGCGTCGTCCGTCACCTGGAGCGCGCCGCCTTCGTCGAACCACATGATGACGTCGTCGACGTTGACGCCGCCGGCGCGATCCTGGAAGGTGGCATCGGCGGCGCGGCGGATCAGCTCGCGCGCGATCGTCGTGCCGCCGATCAGCTCCCCCTCGTACTCGAGCTCGATCTTGCCCGTGATCGCGGGGAGCGCGGCGTAGATGTCGGAGATGCGCGGAACGATCTCGGCGTCTCCCGAAACGATCGAGCGGCGCTCGGCGTTCGACACGACGTTCTCCGTCACCGTGATCGGCATGCGCTGCGACACGCCGGAGCGCTTGTCGATCCGCCGATCGGTGCGCGCCTCGAACGCGACGCGCTCGATCACTTCGGCGACGAAGTCCGGGATGCGCACTGGCCGGCTTTCGCGCGACGTCCACGCCTCCTGCTTCGTGATGTCCATGCCGAGGTCGATCGACGACGGATAGTGCGTCGTGATCTCGCTGCCGATGCGGTCTTTGAGCGGCGTGATGATCTTGCCGCGCGCCGTGTAATCCTCGGGGTTGGCCGTGAAGCAGAGCTGGACGTCGAGCGGGAGGCGGACGGGATAGCCTTTGATCTGCACGTCGCCTTCCTGCATCACGTTGAACAAGCCGACCTGCACCTTGCCGGCGAGATCGGGCAATTCGTTCAGCGCGAAGATGCCGCGATTGGCGCGCGGAAGCATCCCGTAATGGATGGTTAACTCATCAGAAAGCAGGTGTCCGCCCCTCGCCGCGCGAATGGGATCGAGGTCGCCGATGAGATCGGCGATCGTGACGTCGGGCGTGGCGAGCTTCTCGACGTAGCGATTCTCGCGGCCAACCCACGCGATCGGCGTGTCGTCACCGGCTTCGTTGAGGAGGTTGCGCGCGTACTTCGAGATCGGCGCGAAGGGATTGTCGTTCACCTCGCTGCCGGCGACGATCGGCATGTGCTCGTCGAGCAACCCGACGAGCGCGCGCAGGATTCGGGACTTCGCCTGTCCGCGAAGTCCGAGCAAGATGAAGTTGTGCCGCGACAGCATCGCGTTCACGATCTGCGGCATGACGGTGTCCTCGTAGCCGATCACGCCGGCGAACAACGGTCCGCGCTGGCAGAGTCGCTCGAGGAGATTCTGGCGCATCTCGTCTTTGACCGACCGAAATGCGCGTTCGGGAACGCCGTAGGGCGAGCGCTTGAGAGCGCCGAGGGTTTCAGGATATGCCTGCACGAGAACTCCGGGTCAGCGAGAATCCTTCTGCAATGAGAAGAGAGATCGGGTCCGGTGCAAGGGGATGGTCCCGCCCGGACTAATCGCGATTTCGATCGGAGAAGCCTTTTCAGGTCTCAGGTCTCAGGTCCCAGGTCTCAGGTGTTAACGGCGCAACCGCAGTTTCCACCTGAGACCTGGGACCCGAGACCTGAGACCTGCAGACTCCGAGCCCGAGAAGGCGGCGATTACTGCGCCCGGACCTCAGTCCGCCAACCCGACCTCAACCAAGTTGTCATAGAACACCGGACCGCGCCCCATGTCCGTTTCCCGCTGCGACGTCGTCTGATTGGCGTTCGCCCCGTCGGCGGCGAATTTGCCCCACCAGATGGACGGCGCCCAGACGACGCCGGGGCGGATGGTGGGCTCGATGCGGGCGACCGCGGTGAAGGCGCCGCGATCGTTGTGGATCACGACGCGCGCGCCGAGGCCGATGCCCCGACGCTCCGCGTCCTCGGGGTGGAGCAGACACTCGGGTTCGCGCGCGGCGCGGCGCAGCGAGCCGACGTTCACGAAAGTGGAATTCAAGAACTGATGCGCCGGCGAGGAGATCAGCGTTAGCGGATACCGCGCGGCGAGATCCGGGACGTTCTCGGGAAACTCGTACGGCGCCGTGAACGCCGGCAGCGGGTCGAGCCCCATCTGCGCCATGCGCTCCGAGTAGAACTCACACTTGCCGGAGGGCGTCATGAAGCCGCCATCCGCGAACGGCAGATACGGCTTGGGAAGGTTGAGGCGCGTCCAGCCCTTGTCCAGCAACGTCTCGAGCGTGATGCCCTTCAAATTCGGGCTCGGCGAATCGATCGCCTGTCGAATCAGCGTGAGGTCGTCGTCTTGCAACGACGGCTCATCCAGGCCCATGCGACGGGCGAGTCGCCGGAAGATCTCGCTATTCGGCAGCGATTCACCGACCGGCTCGATCGACGGACGGTTGAGCGACAGATAGTGATGTCCGTACGACAGGTGCAGATCCCAATGCTCGAGCTGCGTCGTCGCGGGCAGCAGGATGTCGGCGTAGTCCGCGGTGTCGGTTTGGAAATGCTCCATGACGACCGTGAACAGATCGTCGCGCCGCAGCCCTTCGAGCACGGCGTTCCGGTCGGGCGCGACGGCCGCCGGGTTCGAGTTGTACACGACGAGCGCGCGCACCGGTGGTCCGCCGACGTCACCATTCGACGTCGTCAGCGCTTCGCCGAGTCGGATCATGTTGATCGTCCGTACCTTGGGCGACAGGTCGGGACGATGCAGCACCGGCGTATTGAACGCGAAGTTGGCGCTCGACGAGAGCTGCACGCCGCCACCGGGCCGACGCCAATGCCCAGTCAGCGCCGGCAGGCAGGCGATCGTGCGAACGGCCATCCCGCCACCGCCGTGTCGCTGCAGTCCGTAATTGACGCGAATGAACGCTGAGCGCGCTCGTCCATATCGTTCGCCGAGGCTGACGATCGTTTCGACGGGCACACCGGTGATCGAGCTCACACGATCGGGTGAATACTCTTTGGCGCGCTCACGGAGCTCGTCGAAGCCAAGGGTGTGAGCCGCGATGTAATCATCGTCTTGAAAACCGCGCTCGAGGAGGACGTTCATCATTCCGAGCGCCAACGCCGCGTCGGTCCCCGGGCGGATCGCGATCCACTCGTCGCACTGCGCCGCCGTGCGCGTGCGGATCGGATCGATCGCGATGATCGGCGCGCCGCGCTCGCGAGCTTCGAGCACCAACGGCCACATGTGCGGATTCGACGTCAACGTGTTCGTGCCCCAGAGCAGTACGAGATCGCTCTCCGGCAATCCTTCCGGATCGGCGCCGATGTTCGCGCCGACGGTCATGCGCATGCCGACCGTGCCCGGCATCGAGCAGATCGTACGGTCCAGCATCGACGCGCCGATCGCGTGGAAAAAGCGGCGATCGATTGACGAGCTCTGAACCACCCCCATTGTCCCGCAGTACGAGTAGGGAAGAATCGCCTGCGGTCCGTCGGCCGACTGGCGAATCGCGTTCAGTCGCTCGGCGATCTCACCGATCGCCTCATCCCAAGAAACGCGTTCGAACTGGCCGGATCCTTTTGGTCCGACGCGGCGCATCGGGTGCAGCAAGCGGTCGGGATGATACGTGCGCTCGACGTAGCGATTGACTTTGGTGCAGAGGAACCCGCGCGTGAACGGATGCTCCGGGTCTCCGGCGACGCGAATGGCGCGTCCGTTTTCCACGGTGACGAGCATCGCGCAGGTGTCGGGACAATCGTGCGGGCAAGCGCCGCGCACAACCGTCGAGCCGATGGGTACATCGGACATTCTGTTCTCCGCAGCCTGGGTCAAGCGGTTACCGCTAACAACCTATGAACGACCACGTTAGCCAACCAGTGGCCCGGAAGCTGCAGCCCGCGGCTCGCGTCATCGGCAACTTTCTCGTGGGTGGCAACGACAGGAAATCGTTGTCCGGCGCGAACTTGCCCCTACCGGTGTCGGCCTTGACACGTATTCTGGGACCCCTAGCTTTAACGCGCTCGACCCGAGCGCCCCGAACGCGTGCACGGACCACGCGGAAGAACCCTCGACCTACTCTTCAGGAGAAGATCATGAAGCGCCTGGCTTTCGTCGCCGCTGTGCTCGCGGTAGCTGCTTGCTCCAAGAACGAAGCTGCAAAGCAAGACACTACGCCTCCGGCCATGGCTCCCGCGCCCGCTCCCGCCGCGACCGACACCGGAATGAAGATGGATACGACGCACAAGATGGATACGACGATGAAGATGGACACGACGAAGAAGATGGACACCACGAAGGCCGGAAAGAAAGGCAAGAAGCCGTAACCTCGTCGCATCGTCTTGTAATCGGGGCGCGACTCACGTCGCGCCCTTTTTTATTGCTCGCCCATGGGGTGCTCGCGCCACCAGTGAAAGGCGTCCGGGATTCCCTCTTCCGGCCGAACACGCGGTGACCAACCCAGCTCGCGTCGCGCGCGCTCCGACGTGAATGGGTTGTCCTTTGTGAGCATCCGAATCGACGCGTTCGACACGGCGCTCCAGCGGCCGCCGGTGAATAACCGCATTGCGGCTTTGAACCCGCCAACAGCCGCGCCGGCGAGCCAGAGCGGGATCGGCACGAAATGCAGCGTTCGTCCCAGCCCTTTCGCACCGAGTAGAAAGCAATCGCGCACCGTCACGTCGAAGTCGTGCGCGAGATTGTACACGCGTCCCCCGGCGATCTCGCTTTCCGCCGCGAGGATTGCACCGTCCGCGACGTTCCCGGCGTGGACGAGTGAGAGCGTCGACGTGCCGCCGCCGATGAGCGGCGCGAAGCCGCGGCGCAGCAGACGCGCGGCGCGCGGCACGAACTGACGATCGCGACGACCGTAAATCACCGTCGGTCTCACCGCGGTCGCCCAAATCCTGCCCGACGCATGCGCCTCCATCACCAGCTGCTCCGACTCGCGCTTCGATCGCGCGTAGTACGCTCCTTCGGGCAACGCGGCGAGCGGGGAATCCTCGTTGGTCTTCTTACCGCCGCTCGAATACCGGCCTTCGGGGCCGTACACGGCAACGCTGCTCAAGTGCATCAGACGCGCTCCCGCACTCTCGGCGGCATCGATCGCCGCCCGCGTCCCGTCGACATTGAGCCGGCGATACGTCTCCCACCCGCCGCTGTCGGTGATCGCCGCGGCGTTGTGAAAGATCGTGTCGCATCCGCGGGCGGCTGACGTGAACGAAGTGCCGTCCACCACGTCGCCGATCGTCTGCTCGACGCCGATCGATTTGAGCCAACGCGATTCTCGACGAACCAAAGCACGCACTTCCCAGCCCGACGCGATCAGTCGTTCGGCGATGTGTGAGCCGACGAGTCCCGTCGCGCCAGTGACGAGTGCGCGCGCCAAATCAGTCGGGGAACGGCAGCGTAGTCACCTCGACTCGTCGTTCTCCGCCGCCCGTTTCCCACTTGGCTTTCAGCGCCGCGCCGGGCGCGACTTCGCGACGCACCATTCCAATCGCCAGCCCGCCGAGGCGAGGCGAGACGACGGAACTTCGAACATCGCCGACGTGATTGCCGCCGTCGTCGATCAGCTGCGCGCCGGTCGGCGGTGGATCGTCGGTGCCTGACCGAAGTCCGCGCAGATGACGATTGACGTGCCCGCGAAAATGCACGCGCGCGACGACCTCCTGCCCGATGTAGCAGCCTTTCGTATAAGAGATCGCTCCCCCGCCGAGGTCGTCGAAGTTGGCTTCCTGCGGAATCGTCGTGTCGTCGATGTCGATTCCCCATTCCGGGCGTCCGGCTTCGACGCGCGCGACTTCCCACGCGGCGAGTCCCGCCGGCGAGGCGCCGGCGCCGATCGCGCGATGCCACAGGGCGTCGAACAACTCGAACGGCACGAACAGCTCGTATCCTTCAACGCGCAGATCGGGTGAGCGGAGAACCGTCACCGGCTGGCCTTCGATCACCACGCCGAGGTGGTGATAGGGCTCCAACGCCGACAGGGCCTCGGCGCTCGCACCGGTCAGTGTCTCGACGATCTCACGCGAACGCGGACCGAATACTCCGAGATCGCGAATCGCATGCGACTCGTCGCGATAGCCGGACACGCGCGGATTGACGTACTTCTTCACCATCGCCAGTAAGCCGGGCCATGCTTTCGCCGACGTGTCGACGAGATACGACGCCATGCCGGCGAGGATTCTCATGTCGGCGACGATGCGTCCCTTGGCCGAGAGGGCCGCGCCGTAGCCGCCGTGGCCGGCCTGAATCCCGAGCACGTCGTTCGTGACGAGCCCCGTCAACGCCTCGCCGGACTTTTCGCCGAAGAAGCGCAGGCGCCCGCGATGACTGCGGTCGACGACGACCGCCGCCGAGTGCATCCGGTGATACTCCTCCGCGATGCCCGCGTACGAGAGAACGACATTGTGCCAGCCGACCTCCAACACATCGGGCGGTGTGGAAGCCGCTTCCGGATTCGTCATTGCTTTTGCCCCCCGTCCCCCTTCCGCGGCGCATCCATGTCCGCGCCGCGCGACGCGCGACGATAACTGCGGTCGAGCAACTCCACCGGGTGCACGGTGCTTGTGCGAGATCCGGCGCGCAGCAATCCCGCGCCGATCTGCATCATGCATCCGGGGTTGCCGGTCGCGACGACGTCGGCGTTGGCTTGCTCGAGGTTGCCGAGCTTGCGGTCGAGAACGACGTTCGACGTTTCCGGCTCTACCAAATTGTAAATCCCCGCGCTACCGCAGCACACATCGCTCTCGGCGAGCGGAACGAGCTCGAGGTCTGGAATGGCGCGCAGCACGTCCAGGGGCGGCGCGCTAATGCGCTGCGCATGCAGCAGATGGCACGGCGCGTCGTACGCCACGCGGACCGGAAGGGAGCCGCCGCGCTTCGGTCCCGCCGTCGAGAGCAGCTCGCTTACGTCGCGGACCTTCGCGGAAACGGCCGCCGCGCGCTCCCGCCACTGCGGATCGTCCGCAAGCAGGTGGCCGTACTCCTTCATCATCGCGCCGCAGCCGGCGGCGTTCACGCAGATATAGTCGTTCTGGTCGCTCTCGAAGGCCGCGACGTTCGCGCGAGCAAGTTCGCGTGCCGTCTCGTCATCGCCGGCGTGCGCATGCAGCGCACCACAGCACACTTGCCCGGCGGGTCGCTTCACGACGTAATCGTTCACGACGAGCGTGCGCTCGGTCGCCGCGTTGACGTCGGCGAACAACCCCTCCATTACGCAGCCCGTCAGCAGCGCGACGTTGCCCCGAATCCCGTTGCCGGGAGCGTGGTATCCCTCTCGCCCCTCGCCTTCATCGGACGAGCGGCTGGTCGAGCTCAACATCGCCATCGCGAATCCAATCCGGCCGGGAAGGCGCGACATCAGGCGCGCGAGACCCGTCGCGCGCGTCACGCGTCCGCCGAACATCGCGAGCGAGAGCAGCGTTGGCCGGCTGAAAAAGGACAGGATGAGGCGCGCGACTCTCGGGATCGGCCGATGCTGCGCCAGCGTAGCGCGCGTGGCTTCCAGCAGATGGCCGTACGGAACGCCCGACGGACACACCGTTTCGCAGGCGCGGCAGCCGAGGCAGCGCGCGATGTGCGTTTCGACGCTTTCGTTCTTCGGCGCGAGCGTCCCCTCGAGGAGGGATCGCATCAGCACGATGCGTCCACGCGGACTGTCGTTCTCGTCCTCGAGTGTCAGGTAGGTCGGGCAGGCTTGGAGACAAAAGCCGCAGTGCACGCACGCATCGATGCCCGCGTGCGCTTTGGAGAGCGGACTTCCCGGCAGCGCGCTCTCGCGCGGAACGACGACGGGTGCGCTCATATGCTCGCGCCGAATATTCCGTGGTTCAACACGCCGCGTGGATCGAAGGCCGCCTTCAGTCGTGCCGGAATTCCCGTCATGGCGCGACTCGGAAAAGCCGAGGTCCAAAGCGCTTCGGGCATGCGCTCGCCGATCCGTTTCGATTCACCACCCGCCAGTGCCGCGCCGAGACGCGCGGCACTGTCGCCGGCGTTCGGAACGATACAACGCACGACGCCGCGAGTCAGGGTCGCGTGAAGCACCGCGCCGGGAATTCCATCGACGATGCGATTTGCCTCGGCCCACGTCGCTCCGATCTCGGACGGGCGGCGCGACAGCCGAAAAACAATCGCGCCAGATGATTCGGCTGTGCGGAGCCTCGACCATGCGTCCGCCGAGACGTCGAACGGTTGTCCCAGCTCGAGGAGCGCGGTGCGCTGTGCGGCGACACTCTCGAGGTTGCCGGCTAGGCGAAACAGCGCGATCGGCTCGTCGCGACCGACGACCGTGTCGGCGAACGCTCCGTTCAACGCTTCGCAGGCGTACGGCGTGAACGCCAACCGACGAAGCAGCTGACGCGTTCGATCGAGTGAGTCTGCGTCGCCGGCCATCGAGACACCGATCGTCTCATCGACCTGCGGACAGGCGTGCAAGCGCACGGTCGCCTCGGTGATCACGCCGAGCGTTCCCCACGCGCCGGTCATCAGCCGCGTGAGATCGAAGCCGGCGACGTTCTTCACGACGCGGCCGCCGCCGCGCGCGATGTTGCCCGTCCCGGTGACGAACTCCACGCCGAGCACCAAGTCGCGCGGCGTACCGAACGCCGTCGCCAACGGGCCCGCCGACGCCGTGGCGATCGTCGCGCCAAGCGTGCCGTCGTCGCTCCCGTGCGGGTCGAGCGCCAACCATTGATTGTGCTTGCCTGCCTCTCGGCGGATTTCGGCGAGCGACGTTCCTGCTCCCGCGGTGAGCGTGAGATCGCCGGGGACGTAGTCGACGATGCCCGAAAGCCCCTGCGTCGAGAGGGATTCAACGCCGCGAACCGGACGGCCGGCATCGAGCCAAGTGCCGGCTCCGACGATGCGCAGTGGTGTGCCGCGCGACGAGGCCTCGCGAACACGGTCACGCAGATCGGCCGCCGACGAAACGGTCAACGTCGTCATGCCGGCGAGGAGCTCGGGCGGGCCGCGGGCGACATGTGCCATTCGCGACAGGCATGGACCGGGACCACTTTGCCGGGATTCGATCGCCGTTCCGGATCGAACACTTCGCGCAGCGTGCACATCGCCTCGAGTGATTCCGCGGAGAAGATGAGGTCCATGTACGGAAGCTTGTCGAGTCCGACGCCGTGTTCCCCGGTGATCGTCCCGCCCGCGTCGACGCACAGGGTCATGATCTCCTTCATCGCGACGTGCACGCGAGCCGTCTCGTCCGCGTCCGCGGCGTTGTAGGCGATGTTCGGATGAAGGTTGCCGTCGCCGGCGTGAAAGACGTTGCACACCTTCACGCGATTGACCTGTCCGATGTCGTGGATCTTCGCCAACACCTCAGGCAGTTTGGTGCGTGGCACGACTGCGTCCTGCACGACGAGATGCGACGACACGCGTCCCATGGCGCCGAACGCCTTTTTTCTGCCCTGCCAGAGTTTCGTACGCTCGACCTCGTCGCGCGCGATCCTGACGGTCCGCGCGCCGTTGGCGCGGCAGTAGGTAGCGACAGTCTCGACGTCGTGCTCGAGTCCCGCGATCGCCCCATCGAGCTCGATGAGGAGCGCTGCCGCCGCATCGGTCGGATAACCCGCGGCGTAAATCGACGATTCCACGGCGCGGATCGTCGCCTGGTCGATCATCTCCAACGCCGCCGGGATGATCCCCGTCGCAACGATCGCCGAAACGGTTTGCGCGGCGGCGTCGATCGACATGAAGTCGGCGAGCAGAGTGCGGACGCCCTCCGGGTTTCGCGACAGGCGTACGGTGATGGAGAGCGCGATTCCGAAGCATCCTTCGGATCCGACGAACGTGCCGACGAGATCATACCCATCATTCTCGCCCTCGGTGGACCCCAAGGTCACGATCTCGCCGTCCGGCAGGATCACCTCGAGCGCGAGGATGTGATTCGTCGTCACGCCGTACTTGAGGCAATGCGGTCCACCCGCGTTCTCGGCGACGTTGCCCCCGATCGTGCACGCGGCTTGGCTCGATGGATCGGGCGCGTAATGAAGACCGTAGGTCGCGACGGCGCGACTGAGCGCGACGTTCACGACGCCCGGCTCGACGGTGGCGAGCATGTTGTCGGCGTCGATGGAGATGACGCGGGTCAGTCGATTCAACCCCACGAGCACGATGCCGTCGGCGAGCGCCCCGCCCGAAAGCCCCGTTCCCGCGCCGCGCGGAACGAATGGAACGCCGCGCGCCGCCAGCTCGCGAACGACGGCGATCACCTCTTCACGCGTTCCGGGAAAAACCGCCAGTGCCGGCTTCTTGAAGTACGACGGCAGTGCGTCAGCCGTGTACGTCAACAGCTCACTTGGGCGGTACAGCACGCGACGCGCGCCGACGATCAAAGCCAGTCGGTCGGCGAGTGACTGGTCGATCGGCGATGGTGCGGCGAGAGTCGGAGTGGAGACGGGGGCAGCCACTCTCGAAAGCTATGACAATGCGTCCGTCAGCGGGTAGCTGATTTCGGGACGACAACTCGCAAATGGGACGGCACGTGCCGGTACTCGAAGGGGGGCGCGAGTGACACCAACTCACCGTCGAGCGAGAGGCGAGTCGACCGCGGCTCGATGCGGCAACGATTTACGAGAAAGGCGTCCATCGCCGGCGTTCGGGCGACGGCCTTGACGCCGCGGGCGGCCGCGGCCAGCCCCGTCGCGAGCGTACGCGCGCCGGACCGCCGGCGAACGACCATGACGTGAAGTCCGCTCTTGCCGTCGGGAACGCGAGCGCCAAGCGTGGGGAGCCGCAACTCGCGCTCGCCGACGCCGATAAAGACGAGCGGAGTCACATAGTCGCGGTCGATGTCCTCGCCGTCGACGCGCAGGGTGATGCGAAACGTCGGCAGGCGAAAGAGGAGCCTGGCTGCGGCGACGAATGACGCGATGTGGTAGCCGAGCTTCCGCTCGAGTCGCTCCCGCGCGCGGACGAACGCGGCGTAGGCGCCGACCGAGCTGGTGTTGAGGAAGATCCGGTCGTTGACGACCGCCGCGTCGACCGCCGTAACACACCCGTTCAGCGCGACGCGCGCCGCGTCTTCGAGGGACAACGGAAGCGACAGGTCCTTCGCGAGATGGTTGAGCGTGCCGCAGGGGAGGATCGCAAGCTCGACCCCGGTTCCGGCGATGACGTTCGCGGCACTTCCGATCGATCCATCACCACCCGCGATCAACAACCTCCGGGCGCCTTCGCCAATCGCGGTCCGGACTCGATCCGCCAGCATGGCGGGCGGTACCTCGCGAACGTCGAATCCCCCGACCGCTCGCAACGCCTGCCGCGCGTCGTCGGCATTGCCGGCGAGAGGGTTTATGAAGGCGGGAATCATTTGCCGGCGGGTAATTCAGGAACTGTACCGTTCGGCTTGACTCGGGAGCACGCTCGCTAGCGCTCGCTGGAGAGCGGAAAAAGGAAAGGGCGCCTGTCGGCGCCCTTTCGTCATTGCTTCCAGCGAGCGAAGCGATCGTGCTCGCAGGCCGCCTAAGCGGCCGTGCACTCTCCCTCACGCCGCCCAGAACCCGGACAGCGCCCGGCCATCCGGCGATTCCCTCAACTTCTCGAACGCTCTCTCTCTGATCTGCCGGATCCGCTCGCGCGTGACGCCCATGAGCGCGCCGATCTTCTCGAGCGTCATCGCCTCGGAACCTTCTTCGAGGCCGTAATAGAGATAGAGGATCTTTCGCTCGCGCGGCGTGAGATACTTTTTGAATACGCGATCGATAAACTCGCGCATCAATTTGTAGTCGGTTACCTCTTCGATCTCCGTGCCGTCGACGCCGGCGAAGCGTTCGCCGAGGGTTGAGGCTTCGCGATCGGAGCGATCAATCGGAGCGTCGAGAGAGACTTCCGTCGCCGACATCTGCTTCGCCGCTCGAACGTTCTCGGGAGTATCCTCGAGGAGGCGGCTGACTTCGTCTTCGGTGGGGTCGCGCTTCAGGACTTGAGCGAGGATCGTCTCGGCGCGGGCGAGACGGATGAGCTGCGAATTCTGATTGAGGGGGATTCGAACGGAGCGGGTCTGCTCGGCGAGCGCTTTCAGTACGGCTTGTCGGACCCACCAGACGGCGTATGAGATGAACTTCACGCCCTGGTCCGGGTCGAACTTGCGCACCGCTTTTAGCAGGCCCTCGTTCCCGATGGCGACGAGCTCGGAAAGGTCGAGTCCGTGGCCCTGATACTTTTTCACGTAGGAGATGACGAATCGGAGGTTCGCCGTAACGAGCCGTTCGGCGGCTTTTTCGTCACCCTTTTGCGCTCGTCGCGCGAGTCGTCGCTCTTCTTCGGGGTCCTGGATGAGAGGGAGTTTCTGGATGTCTTGCAGGTACTGGTCGAACGCGGTGGACGGAGACGATCGGAAATAGCCCCTCGACGATCTTGTCTCGGTCACTTGCTCCATACACGCTCCTTCCCGATTGACGCCGGTTAGTGGAGCGAGCGGCCTTCGCTCGCGCGATGTAGAGCCTGTAGCAGGAGCGGCAGGATAATGTTGGGCTCAAAACCCGTCAACAGACTTTTCCGCCAGTATGACCGGGCCGCGCGGAGGAATGATTCTATCTTGTTGATTTGACAGCAATTTGCAGGTTACTTCTCGGTGATCTATGACCAGAGCCTGATTCGGTCAACGTGACCGAATCAGGCTCTTTCCGCCTGCAGAGCCCGATGTTTGGCGCCTGTTCAGGCGGCTGATCACAGCCAAACGACGCGTCATCACGCGTCTCTTGGCATTCGGCCCCGCGCTGCGTTCAGGCGTTTGGCGAGCTGGGGGGCCGCCGCTCGACGACCGTTGTCGAGCCGGCCGAGGTTCCGGCGCCTGGGTCGCGCATCTTCGTTCGCGTCGTCGCGCTGAGCACGCCGATCCCGAGCATTACGATGACGCCGACCGCGATCCACGTCGTCGGGACATTCAGCAGGTAGGCGGCGATGGAAAGGCCGACGATGAGAATGACGAATCCGACTAGGTACGCCGCGAAGGATGACATGGCTGAAGTCCGTCGTTTGTTGACGCCGCCTACTCAAGCAAGCAGCGAGCCCGAACGTCAGGTCAGCACCGACAAGACGAGCTCGTCCTCCACGGCGATCGACCACCGCGTTGATGCGCCTGCCATCGCGCCCACGCGCGACGGCAGCGCGTACTCGACCCGGCCGGCGCGCGCCTTCTTGTCGCCGTGCGTTGCCGCGACGATTCGGTCCGGCGACATCGCAGCGGGTCGTCGTCCCTCGAATCCGGCTGCCTTCACGGCGCGCTGAATTCGATCCGCGGTGCCCGCCGCCGCCACGCCGCAGCGTTCGGCGAGCGCGCTTTCGTACGACATTCCCACCGCGATGGCGTCGCCGTGGAGCATCGAGTAGTCGCTGAGCAACTCGACCGCGTGTCCGATGGTGTGGCCGAAGTTGAGAATCTTGCGCAGGCCGCCCTCGCGCTCGTCGCGTCGCACGACGTCGGCTTTGATCTCGATGCTGCGACTCACGAGGTCGATCATCGCATCGCCCGTCACGTCGAGTGACGAAAGATCGGAAGCGGCGGCTACCGCGCGATCGAGATACGCTTCATCGGCGATCGCGCCGTGCTTGATCACTTCCGCGAAGCCCGCGCGAAGGTGTTCACGCGGGAGCGTCGCGAGGACGCTCGGATCGACGACGACGGCCAACGGCTGGTGGAAGGCGCCCACGAGATTCTTGCCCGCCGGCGTGTCGACACCCGTTTTCCCGCCGATCGACGCGTCGACCATCGCGAGGAGCGTCGTCGGAACCTGGACGAATGGAATGCCGCGCATGTACGTCGCCGCGACGAAGCCCGCGACGTCGCCGACGACGCCCCCGCCGAGCGCGACGATCAACGAATCGCGGCCAAAGCCGGCCGCGAGCAATTCGTCGGTGAGTCGTGCCCACGTGTCGCGGGTCTTGTGCGCTTCGCCGGCGGGCACGGTCAACATGGTCGTCCGCGCGGTGCCAAGCGCGTCACGGATTCGCGCGCCGTAGAGCGGTCCAACGTTGTCGTCGGTGATCACGGCGTAGCGATGGGCACCACTCCCGCTCGCGCTCTCCGCCACGCGCTCCAGAGCGCCCGGCGCCACCGTGACATCATATGTCGGCAGCGCGATCGTGCGCGCGGCGGTCACCACGTCGTCTCTCCGCCGGCGCCGAGCTTGTTGGCCAGACGCGCGAGCGTGAACAGCAAGTCCGAGAGCCGGTTCAAGTAGATGATGACGAGCTCCGGGATCTCAGTCTCCTGCGCGAGGAGGACGACGCGGCGCTCGGCGCGTCGGCACACCGTGCGCGCGACGTGAAGTGCCGCGGCTTTCTTCGTGCCGCCGGGCATGACGAAAGCTTTGAGCGGTTCGAGCTCTTCGTCGCACGCATCGATCGCGCGCTCGAGCTGCGCGATACGGGCGTCGTCGAGGTTGGCCTTCTCGAGATGCTGGCGCATCTTCGCCAGGTCCGGTGTCGCGAGCAGTGCGCCGATGGCGAACAGGTCGGGCTGGATCGGCGCGAGGACGTCGTCGATTCGCGGTAGCTTGTCGATCGCCAACGCCATGCCGATCGTCGCATTCAGCTCGTCGACGTCGCCGTATGCCTCGACGCGCGGATGACTCTTCGCGACGCGTCCCCCGCCAAAGAGGCCCGTGTCGCCGCGATCGCCGGTCTTCGTATAGATCTTCATTGCGACGACTAATGTAGACCCGGCCCTGTCGCCGCGCGACGAAGGGCGCCAGATGACGCTCGACGAACAGGGGAGCCGTCCCTACTACGCTCGCCTAACAGGGAAGCCTCCCTATTTTCCGTCATGCCCGATCAGAACGACATACGCGACATCACGATCATCGGCGGCGGACCGACCGGGATCTTTGCTCTCTTCTACGCCGGAATGCGCGGCGCGACGGCGCGCCTCGTCGACGCTCTCCCCGAGCTTGGCGGCCAGCTCACCGCGCTCTACCCGGAGAAATACATCTTCGACGTCGCCGGCTTTCCCAAGGTGTTGGCGAAGGATCTCGTGCGCTCGCTCGCCGAGCAGGCGGCACAGTTCAAGCAGCCGATCCATCTCCTGCATAAGGTGGTGGGGCTCGAGGAACAGGAAGGACGCTTTACGCTCGTCACCGACAAGGAGCGTTTCGAGTCGCGCTCGTTGGTGATCGCCGCCGGCATCGGAGCATTCTCGCCGCGACGACTGCCGCAGGCGTGCGCGCAACCATGGTACGGGCGAGGCGTCTACGACGTCGTGACCGATCCCGAGGCGTTCCGCTCGCAGCGCGTCCTCATCATCGGCGGCGGCGACTCGGCGTTCGACTGGGGCACTCAGCTCCTCGGGCGCGCATCACACGTCACGATCGTCCACCGCAGTGATCGTTTCCGCGCCCACGCGGCGACGGTGTCGCAGTACCAAGCCGCGGTGAGCGCTGGGAGCGCCGACCTCTTCACGTTCCACGAGCTGCACGACATCCGGTGTGCTGCCGATCCGAATCGGTTCTCTCACGTGTCGCTGCGCCAGGTGAAGGAGAAGACGACCCGCGAGATCGAGGTGGATGTCGTTCTGCCCATGCTCGGCTTCGTGAGCGACATCGGGCCACTGGCCGAGTGGGGGCTGACGCTGGAGAAAGACGAGATCGTCGTGACGAGTACGATGGAAACGGGACGTCCGGGCGTCTACGCGGCGGGCGATATCACGACGTATCCGGGAAAGCTCAAGCTGATTGCGAGTGGTTTCGCGGAAGCGGCGGCCGCCGTCAACCAGGCGGTGCATTGGATCTACCCGGAAAAGAAGGTCGCGCCGGGACATTCGTCGAACATGGCGATCTTCGGGCAGACGGATGACTGACTCGGCGACTCGGCGACTCGGCGACTCGGCGACTCGGCGGCTCGGCGACTCGGCGGCTCGGCGATGGGGCGGCTACTCGGTCGGCGCCCTTGACCATTGTTCGACTGATCTGAACCCCTCCGGATGGCGGCGCCGCAGTTTCTCTTGATTCGCCTCGGCGATTCGCGACAACGGAATGCCGAGCATGTGGGCCGTGACTGCGAGGCACCAGAGGGCGTCTCCGAGCTCCTCCGTGAGTCGTTCCTGATCCACGGCGCGCTGCTGAAAAACGCGCTTTCGGACGAGGCCGAGCAACTCGGCGGCTTCCTCGACGAGACCAGCGCTCGCGTCAACAAGCCGGTCCTCGTCGTTGAGTGAGGGATTGATTGTTCGCAATGCCGCGTGCTGGAATTCGTCGAGATTCATATTAGTCCTTTGCGGTCGCCCATCGCCGAGTTCGCCGAGTTCGCAGAGTTCGCGGGATCGCGACCACTTGGCATCTCAGACCTTGGAAGCCCTAACGATTAGATACGGGACAACTGACAGGAGTATTCAGGACAACAAACGGAGAACTGCCGGAAAGAATTTCACAGCATTCTTCCGTTGGTTGTCCCGTGGCGTTCTCCGAGGTTGCGCCGTATCCAATCGTTACGACGTCCATGCGCATCGCCAACGCCGAGTCGCCGAGCCGCCTCAGTCATAACTCACGCGCGGATCCGCCTTGGCGTAGGCAAGGTCCGTCAGCAGGTTGACCAGCACGAATACGGTGCTGAGAAAAAGCACGGAGCCTTGAATCGCGGGAAGATCGCGGCGTGAGATTGCGTTGACGACATAGCGGCCAATCCCCGGCCACGAGAAGATGGTTTCCGTCAGAATGCTGCCCGTGAGATACGCGCCGAAATCGAGGCCCAGTACAGTGATCACCGGAATGAGCGCGTTGCGGAGCGCGTGCTTGAGGGTGACGACCCACTCACTGAGTCCTTTGGCGCGAGCCGTTCGCACGAAGTCGGCGCTGAGCGCCTCGAGCATCGCCGACCGCGTCATGCGCGCGAGGAAGGCGATCGACCGCATGCCGAGCGTGAGTGCGGGCAGTACGAGGAAGCGAAGGCTTCCGTACCCGGAGGGCGGCAGCCAGTGCAGCGTGACGGCGAACAGCAGGATGAGGAGTAATCCAACCCAATAAACCGGGAAGGAGATTCCAAGGTAGGCGAGGCCGAGGGCGAATCGGTCCGCGAAACCTCCGGGCCGCCGCGCACTGAGCACGCCGAGCGTGATGCCAAGCACCGTGGCGAGTAGCATCGCGGCGCCGGCGAGCTGCAGGGTTTTTGGAAACCGCTCGCGAATGTCCTGCGTGATCGGGCGATTCGTGATGTACGACCGACCGAGATCGCCGACCGCCACGCGACTCACATAGTGGCCGAAGCGCTGTGGCAGTGGGTCGTCCACATGGAGCTCGGCGCGAAGGCGGGCGATCGTCGCGCTGTCGGCGCGCTCGCCGACCATCGCCTCGACAGGGTCGCC
>DATLPC010000208.1:0-41707 GCA_035535975.1 Gemmatimonadaceae bacterium
CGATACATGCCGACGTTCCGGATGCCGCGCTTCGGGTCTCGCGTGATCACCATCGGAAAGGTGATATACGGCCCGCCGTCCTGCGGCCAGCACTTCATGAGCGGCAGCTGGTCGAGATCGACGCGGTTTCCCTGCCACACAGTCTCCTGCGACGGCGCGTCGCCGCGACGCAAACGCGGCGGGAATTTCCCAACCTCGAGCAGCCGCGGTAGCAGCGCGAGCTTGCCAATCAGCCCCTCGGGGACCTTCATCTCCATCAATTCGGTTATGCGCGCGCTGATCTCGTCGAGCGATTCCACGCCGAGCGACATCGCCATCCGTCGCATCGAGCCGAACAGGTTGATCCCGACGGGAAACGCCGAAGGTTGGCCGTTCATCAACACGGGGCGCTCGAAGAGGAGTGCCTTTCCGCCGCCCGGCTGCTTCATGACGCGGTCGGCGATCTCGCACATCTCGCGATCGAGCGAAACTGGCTGCGTCACGCGAACGAGCTCGCCGGCACGATCGAGTGCCGCCACGAATTCGGTCAGGGTGTCAATTGCCATTCGGCAGGAGGCGTTCAGGAAGGATCGTATGCGCTACGGCTTCGTACCACGGTGAATCGCGGCGATCCCGAATGTGAGCGACTGCCACCGCACGTCGGCGAACCCCACGTTCCGCATTCGGTCGGCGAGTTTGTCCTCGGGCGGAAAGTTGGCGACCGACCGCGGAAGATACGTGTATGCCGTGCGGTGGCCGCTGACTACGGCGCCGATCCGCGGCAACACCTGGTGGAAATAGAAATGGTAGAACGCGCGGACCACGGCCGAACGCGGCGTAGTAAAGTCCAGAATGACGAAGCGAGCGCCTGGCTCGAGGACGCGCAGCACCTCACGCAACCCGGCGTCCAGGTCAGCGACGTTCCGAATGCCAAAGGCCACGATCGCTCCGCTCGCCGAGTTGTCCCGCACCGGAAGCTGCAGCGCGTCGGACACGACCGGCGACACCGTCGCCTCCGAAACCTTGCCCCTTCCGGCGCGGAGCATCGGCTCGGCGAAATCGGCCCCGATGATTCGGCCGGCGAAGCCCCGGCAGCCGGCGAGCTGCGCCGAGACGTCCAGCGTCCCCGCGCAGACGTCCACATAGGTTCCGGCGGGCTTCCGTTCCCATCCGAGCACAGCCAGCGCCTTACGGCGCCAGGCGCGATCGATGTTGAAGCTGAGAAGGTGATTGAGGAGGTCGTAGCGCGGCGCGATCTCCGAAAAGATCCGCCGGACATAGACTCGTTTGGCCGCGCCGCCGTCGGAGGCTGCTGCCTGGGCTTCTTCGACTTCGAACTCGCTAACGGCCATCGTCCAAAGTTGCCGGTGACGTGAGGGCGAGGCAAGCCGATGTGGCTGGTATGTGAGTCGGCCTCTACATACTTTCTTGTTTGGCCGAAATGCCACCAGCCCTCGACCTTTTCAACCTTCCGGACGCCGACGTCGTTGCGCTGGCTCAGCAAGGGCGCGATTCGGCATTCCGTGAGCTGATTCGGCGATACGAGCGGCCTGTCTTCTCGCTGATCTACCGGATGGTGCGGGATCGCGAGCTGGCCGAGGACCTCGCTCAAGACACCTTCATCAAGGTCCTCAACCACATCGACCGGTACAGGCCGGAATTCAAGTTGTCGAGCTGGTTGTTCAAGATCGCCAACAACGTGGCGATCGATCACCTGCGCCGCCGGCACCTCGACACGATCAGCATCGACGGCTCGCCACACGCCCAGACCGCTGATGCCATCGAGGCGACTTCATTCGACGTGGCCGTTCAACAGGAGTCAGCCCTCGACGAGCTCGAGGCGCGTGAGCTAGGCACTGCCATCGAACGCGCCATCGCGAGCCTTCGGCCGGAATACCGTTCGTGCATCATGCTGCGCCATGTGGAAGGCCGGTCGTACGAAGAAATCGCGACGACCCTCGACCTGCCTCTCGGCACCGTAAAGACCTACATCCACCGCGCCCGGCATGAGCTCCGCCGGGCGCTCGAGCACGTTCGCGAGGGCCAGCCGTCCGATGACGAGTAAATCCTTTGGCGGCTCGTCGGCCCGGTTCGATCGGCGACTCCGGTGACGAGGGTCACCGGACGGGCGCATCTCATTGGCCCAAAACAGGCTGAAACCACGTTGGACTCACCTCCGTATGGCTTCACCGGAGACTTCATGAACCATCGGCACCTGCTTCCCGACGAGATCGACCTCCTCCTCGATGATGAGGTGGGCTTTGGCGTTCCCCCGCTTCGCGCCCATTTGCGCGAATGCGACGAATGCCGGGCTCGCGTCGAGGATGCGCGGATGGCGCTGGACGCCCTCGAGGCGGTCCCCCATTTCGCCCCTAGGCACACGTTTGCCGATAAGGTGATGTCCGGGGTACCCGTCTTCGTGCCCTGGCACGTGACGGCGCGGGACAGCGTCGCCCGCTGGCTGCCGCAGTCGCGGCCGGCCCGCATTGCGGTGGCAATGCTCGCCACGTCGGCGGCGTCGATTTTGACCGTCGTGATCCTGTGGATCACGACTCAGACAGACGTCCTGGTTCTCGCCTCCGGCGCCGCGGGCGACCGGGTCCGCTCGCTGGTCTTCGAGGCAGGCCGTATGGTGCTTTCCACGGTCTTCGGTGACCAGATGTTCCGGATCATTCAGGGTACCGGCGCCGTTGGTGTGGCGGCCGCGTTGCTCGGGCTTGTCGCGGCGACCGCGGGATCGATCGCCGGGCTCCGCACACTCGCGATAGCGTCAAGCCGACGTCGGGCGTAGTACCAACACATGCGCGCGCTATTCGTTTTTGCCACCCTGGCGCTCGGGAGCGCCTCGACGTTGGCGCAGGCTCAGAATCCGGGAACGAAACGTCCCGCGGCGGACAGTGGGCGCGATACCGCGCAGCTGTCGCGCGAGATCGCGCAGCAACGCGCCGCCGGCGAGAAGTATCTCCCCGACGCCGAGCGCTTCACCTTCGGGGACCGCGCGATTTCGGCGAACACGCGCGTCGATGGCCCAATTGCTGTGGCGCACGGAAATCTCGACGTATACGGCACTGTCGATGGAGACGTCGTCGCCCTTGGCGGCGACGTTCGCGTTCATAAGGGTGCGAGAGTCACCGGCGACGCCTGGGCGGCCGGCGGCAAGGTGCTGATCGAGGGCGGTAGCGTCGACGGCGGCAAACGTTCGATCGAGGGCATGCCGACGATCCCCGGCGCCGCCGAACAGCCGCGACACCCCCGCACGACGTGGGATTCGGTCAAGCTCGTGCTCGGCTGGTTCGCGCTGTTCGCGATCATCGGGCTCGGCGTGATGATCTTCACCGAAGCGAATCTCGACGGCGTGGTCATCGCGCTCGAGCGCGGATTCGCGCGATCGTTTTGGATCGGCCTTGCCGGTGAAGTGCTGATGCTTCCAGCGCTCCTCGTGCTCGTTGTGGCGCTGGCGATCACGATTCTCGGCGCGTTGCTCATTCCCTTCGCGATTGTCGCCTACGTCATCGCCGCGGCGGGTCTGTTCACGCTCGGATTCCTCGCCGTCGCGCGACTCACCGGCCGAGCGATGACGTCCGACCGCGGAACCACGACGCCGCGTGGAGTTCACGTGCGGGCGCTCATGATCGGGCTCGTCGTGTACGGCGCGATCTGGATGCTCGCGGCGGCGTTCACGTGGAGCCCGGTATTCGGCGCAATCCTGCGCGCGGTCGCGATCGCCATCACGTGGGTGGCTGCGACGGTTGGGCTTGGCGCCACGATCGTCTCTCGCGCCGGCACCCAGCGCGCCAGCGTTGGCGGCTCCCGGCCGACGTCGACGGACGAGTTGGCCTGGCAGACGCCGACGCCTGTGACCGGCGTAGCGGCATCCTCCCGTCGCCCCGTCTCGACCGCGCGCTGACAGCAATCCACCGCGCCTCGTACCAAACCGCGTCGTTAGGGGTCAGACTCCAATTCTCAATTGGAGTCTGACCCCTAAGGGCGTTGTTTGGTACTGGCAGAGATGGAATGTTGCTTGCCTCGCGTTCATCGCGATGGTGATCAAAGGATTCCGCGTCGGCGTGCTCCTCAAGAAGACCTTCCGCGAAATCAGCGAGGATAGGATCTCGACCCTCGCGGCGTCCGCCGCTTACAACTTCTTCTTCTCGCTCTTTCCGCTGCTGCTGTTCTTGGCGCCGGTGTTGAGTCTCGCCGGCAACAGGGAGCGCACGGTGGGGTGGCTGATGTCGGAGCTCACGTCGGTCCTCCCGCCAACGCAGTTGGAGGCGATCCGGCCGGTGCTGGAAAAGGTGGTGTTTTCGCCGAGCGCCCCGGGATTGATGTCGATCGGCCTGCTGCTCGCTGCGTGGTCGGGATCGAACATCTTCGGCACGCTGATGGGCGCGCTGAACACGGCGTATGACGTTCAGGAAACGCGCTCCTGGATCAAGCAGCAGGTAATTCGGCTCGCCACCTTCGTTCTCGGCAGCGTCATCGTCGTCATCTCGACGCTGGTCTTCCTCAACGGCGAGGGCATCGCGGACTGGATCGGGAACGCGCTCGGGCTGGGCGCCGTTTTCATGTTCGTCTGGAAGCTCATTCAGTTTCCACTGGCGATCGCCGGGTTGGTCGGACTCGCCTTCACGACCTTCTACTTCCTCCCCGACGTCAAGCAGCACAAGACGCATGTGCTCGTTGCCGCTTTGCTGACGACGTTTCTCTGGATTCTCGCGACGCTCCTCTTCCGCCTGTACGCGAACCACTTCCCGCCAAATCCCGCCTACGGCTTGATCGGCGGCGTGATCATCCTGCTCACGTGGATGTTTTACACGATGTTCGTGGTGCTGATCGGTGGAGAGCTCGCGTCGGAGCTGCACCACGGCACGGGCGCAATTGCCCCGAACAAGGGAGAGAGCCTGCTCGGCCGCATCGTGACCGGTTCTGGGCCGGGAAGCGCGTCGGTCGGACGCGGCACGTCCTAGCGCGCGACGATTTCGCCGGGATGCAGGACGACGCGGGCGCCACGAGAAAGCCCGAGCGATGCGGCAGCGTTGCCGTCGCGAACCGCGATCTCGATGAAACCGGTCGAGCCGATGACGCCCATCGCCTCGCCGGGCGCTCCTTCGGCATAAGTCCCGTGCAACACCACGCGGTGCGCCCCCACCTCGAGCGCGCCACCGCGCCGGCCGATCAAATTCGTCACCGCGTTTCCGAAACGATCGACGACGATCACTTCGCCCTCGATCGAGCCGTCCGGTCGACGCGTCGGCTCCGGAGTGCGATGAACGATCGGCGAAGACGCTTCCTGTCCGAGAGCGTCCACCGACGCACCGCGCGACAGCGCCGCCGCGGCAGGGGCGAACACGTCGCGGCCGTGGAAGGTCGCCGATGCGCCGCGCGGGACGGGCAGCTCGACCGCCCGGATACCCGCGACGAGGAGCGCGGGAGAGAGGACACCATTGTCGGGTCCGACGAGAAAGCGTTCGTCGCTCGCCACGGCGAGCGCCGCACGCGCGGAGCCAACGCCGGGATCGACGACGACGACATGAATCGTTCCCACCGGAAAGCGTCGCCAGACGCGCGCCACCGTGAGCCGCGCCCGTTCCACATCCTGCGGCGGAACGTCATGCGTGATATCGACGATCTGCACGTCCGGAGCGTGTGTGGCGATCACGCCTTTCATCTCGCCGACATATCCGTCGACGGTACCGAAGTCGGTCGTGAGCGTGATGATCGGTCGCATCGCTCGAATCCTACGTCATCGAGCCTCTTGTGCGCCACGGCAGGCAGGTGGACGACTAACTCTGCCTGCCGCGCTCCCCGAAGTAACGTTCGATACACCAGCTGACGAGTTCGACGATGAGTGCGTCGGGGCCGTAGACCTTTTCGCTGTAGACGATGTGACTCGTCGTCTGGTAGCCTGCGTCGAAGGCGAGCTTCTTCACGGCGAGAATGACGTGCTCGGGCGGTCGCCCCGCGGCCTTGAGAGCGTCGACGTAGTCAAACACCGTTTCGCGCAACGGCCCCCGCGCCTCGCTCGACAGCGGGAGTTTGATGGTGTCGAGCGCTTGGCGAAGCGCGGAGGGATCTGCGTCGGGTTGGCCGGGCATGGTGGAGACTACAGGCAAGCACAACGCCAGACGCCTCAGATGGACCGGCGCTTCCACCGACCCCAACGCCAGAGGGCCGCCATCGCCAAGCCGCGACCGATCGCCGTGAGTGAGATGACCCACCAGATCCCGCTCGAACCCCATCGATCGGCCGCGAGGCCGGCGAGTGGAATCCGTGACGCCGTGAGCGCCGTCGACGCGATCATCGGCGGTACGGTCTCCCCCGCTCCGCCGAGTGCCCCCTCCAAGACAACCTCCGCACAAACCGCAAGCTGCGACACCGATGCAATCCGCAGATACTTCACGGCCTCGCGAATGACCGCCGGATCGCTCGTGAACAACGACGCGAATTGAGCCGGAATGCCGAGCTCCAGCGCGAACGCGACCACACCGAGCAGCGTGCAGAAGGCCGTGGCCAGCCAACCCGCTCGCGCCGCGCGATCAGCTCTGCCGGCGCCGAGATTCTGTCCGACGATCGCCGCCGTCGCGGCGCCGAATCCGACGCCGATCATGAACAGCCAGCTTTCGACGCGATGGCCGATGCCGAGCGCGGCGAGCGCCGGCGTGCCGAACCGCGTCGTCGTGCGGGTGAGGACGACGTAGATCACGCTGAACGCGACGCCGGTGAGCGCCGTCGGCATCCCGACGCGCGCCACGGCCCGCACCGATTCGGCTCGGATGCGACCGACATGAAGTAGACCACGACGCGCCGCTATGGCCGTTCCGAGGAAGAACGCCACGCCGCGTGTCCCCACCGTGGCGATCGCCGCCCCTTCGATGCCCAGCCGCGGGAACGGGCCGATTCCGAGCATCAGAACCGGATCGAGGAACAGCGTGATTGCCACTGACGAGAGCAACAGTACAAACGGCGTCTTCGTGTCGCCTGCCGCACGGAAGGTCGCGTCGATCGCGAAAAAGCCGTAGATGAGCGGCGTGCCGACGAGGTAGGTGCTCAGATACGTGTGGCCGAGCATCGTGACATCGGCCGGCGTGTGCATGACGGCGAACAATTGGTCCAGCCATGCGAGACCGGCGACCGCGACGACGATCCCGAGGACGAGCGAAAAGACGAGCGAGTCGCCCGCGAGACGCGACGCCTCCCGCTCCCGACCTTCGCCATGGCGGCGCGCTGCCACCGCCGTCAACCCGACACCGACCATCTCGGCGAGCGAGATGATCATCCAGATCCAAAAGAGCGATGTCGAGACCGCGGCCAGGCCCGAAGCGCCGATGCGCGTGCCGACCCAGAATGCGTCGACCGACGAGAACAGCGTCATGAGCAGCGATGACGCGACCGCCGGCAACGCGACGCGAACGATCGTTCGACGAATCGAGTCGGTGACGAGATGCGCGCCTTCGCGCGCGTCCGCGACGGCGACCGCCGCGATTCCTTCGTGCGGCTCGAGCGGCAGCGACGCGGTCGGCGTCGGCTCGAGCATGTCGGTCAGCGGGTCGCGGCCGGAACCTGCTCCGAGACGCGCTCGGCGATCGACACGAGCGCGCGCGCGGCCGAGGATTGCGCGTCCGCGACGACGATCGGACGGCCGATATCGCCGCCCTCCCGAACGCGCGGATAGAGCGGAATCTGTCCGAGCAGTGGGAGGCCGAGCTCCTTCGCCAGCCGCTCGCCGCCACCCTCGCCGAAGATCGGCGACGGCTTGCCGCAGTGCGGACACTCGAACCAGCTCATGTTCTCCACGATGCCGACCACCGGCACATTCACGCGCTCGAACATCTTTGCACCGCGCAACGCGTCGCCGATCGCGACTTCCTGGGGCGTCGTCACGATGATCGCGCCGTTGACGTTGGTCGCCTGGACGAGCGTGAGCTGCGCGTCGCCGGTTCCCGGCGGCAGATCGACGATGAAGTAGTCGAGCGTACCCCACGCGACGTCGCGTAGGAACTGCGTGATGATCTTCATGATGATCGGACCGCGCCAAATCGCCGGCTGGTCGCGGTCGATGAGGAAGCCCAAACTGATGAGCTTCACGCCGTGCGCCTCGAGCGGAACGATCTTCTCGTTGAGCACCATCGGCGGCTCATTCACGCCCATCATGAGCGGGATGTTCGGGCCGTAAATGTCCGCGTCCATCAAACCGACGCGCTTTCCGCTCTGCGCCAGCGCGACGGCAAGATTCACCGCGACGGTGGATTTGCCGACGCCGCCCTTGCCGCTCGAGATGGCGAGGATTTGACCAAGATTCGGATAGGCGACCGGCGTCGGCGCGGGAACGCGTTGCTGCTGCGCCGGCCGCTGCGCGTCCATGACCGGTAGCGCGCGACTCGCCGCCTTGGGTTTGGCGTCCGCGCCGGCGGCGTCGCCGACGTCCACCGCCACGTGCGACACGCCATCGACGGCTTCGACCGCCTGGCGAACAGACCGCGCGAGCGCCGGGTCGTCGCCGGCCGCGAGGAGGAGTGTCAGCCTGACTTTGCCGTCCGTCGTCGTAGCGATGTCGCGAACCGCGTCACTCGACAGCACGTCGGCGCCGGTGCGCGGATTCCGCACGCGAGCAAGTGCTTCGGCGATTCGACCCTGCAGCGTTGTCATGATTGGAAAGATGAATCAGTGAGCGGTCGCTCAGCCCACAGCCACCGGTCGAGGCGGCCGCGCCAGGTATTGGTGCGCCGCCGCGATGACGCGCTCGCGCACATCGTCGAGCGAACCGGCAATGAGCGCACCCGAAGCCTTGGCGTGGCCACCGCCGCCGAAGAGTCGGGCGAAATCGTTGACGTCTACTTCGCCGGTGCTTCGGAAAGAGACCTTCACCTTGCCGTAGCCGAGGTCGCGAAAGAAGAGCGCCATGCGCGTGCCGGCGATCGACCGCGCGTGCTCGACGATGCCGTCGAGGTCCTCCTGGCGCACGCGATACTGCTCGAGCGCGCCGGCGTTCATCGAGAGCCATGACAAGCCGAGCGCTTCATCCACGCCGAGCGTGGAAAGCACTTCGGCAAGAAGACGGAGACGTCCCGCCGGCGCCGAGGCGTACACGCGAACGTACATCTCCTCCGGATCCACCCCCGCGGCGAGAAGATCGGCGGCGATCGCGTGACAGCGCGGCGTCGCGTTGCTGAACCGGAAGCTTCCCGTGTCGGTGAGGATGGCCGCGTAGAGAGCGCGCGCGATCGCCGGCGTGATCTCGAAGTCGAGCACGCGGGCGAGATCGTACACCAGCTCACCGGTCGCGCACGCCGCCACGTCGGTCAACACGATGGTGCCCGCGGGGTCTTCCGAGGCGATGTGGTGATCGATCACCATCTTGGGGACGTTGAGGCGCCGCACCGATTCGGCGAGCGAGCCGAGTCGCTTCACGTCGCTGATGTCGAGCACGATCAGGAGATCGATGTCGCGAAAGGCCGCGGATCCGTCGGGGGTTCGATCGGTCACACCCTCGAGCAGAAAATCGAACAGGTCCGGCCAGCGCGTCGGATTCACGATCCGCACGTCGAGGCCCCGCTGCGCCAGCATGAGCGCCAATGCCGCCTCGGAGCCGCAGCCGTCGCCGTCCGCGTTCATGTGCGTCGACAGCGCCACGCGGCGGCCTGGAATGAACTCGCGGGCCAGCCGCTCAATCGCGGCGCGGCGCGGTTCGGGAATCGTGAGGTACTCGCTGACTGTGTATGACATGCGCAGCGAAAACTAACGTCATCCTGAGGAGCCGTTCGTCCCTATCGGTCCTCGACGGCAGGCTACGCGACGAAGGACCTACTGTCCTTGACTGGTAAGTGACCAGGGACAGTAGGTCCTTCGCTCACTTCGTTCGCTCAGGATGACGGCTAGTCGGCTGCGACCGGCTCACCAGCGCCGGAGTACGCGGACAGCCGCGAGTGACTACGGCTGTACCCGAAGTAGATGACGAGGCCGATCGCCAGCCATACGATGAGGCGCATCCAGTTCGTCCAGCCAAGGCCGTAGATCATCGCGCCGCAGACAACGATGCCGAGCGTAGCGACCACCGGCACGGCCGGCGTTCTGAAGGCGCGCGGCAGATCGGGGCGACGAACACGCATGATCCACACGCCGGCGCAGACGAGGATGAACGCGAACAGCGTTCCGATGCTCGTCATCTCGCCGACGATGTCGCCTGGGATGAAGCCACCGAAGATCGCCGTCAGCACGAAGAAGAGCATGTTCGACTTGTACGGCGTGCGGAAGCGCGGATGAACCTCGGAGAACACGGCCGGTACTAGCCCGTCCTTGCTCATCGAGTAAAACACGCGGGATTGTCCGAGGAGCATGACGAGGATGACGGACGAAAAACCGGCGAGGATCGCGACCGTCACGAAATTGGCGAGCCATGCATAGCCCGGCATGTACGCCGCGATCGCTGCGGTCACCGACGCTTCCTTGCCCTGCGTGCGGAAGAAGTTGACGTCGGCCAGGCCGCTCAGCACGTACGAGAAGAGCACGTAGAGCACCGTACAGATCACCAGCGAGCCGAGGATACCGATCGGCATGTCGCGCTTCGGGTTCTTCGCTTCTTGTGCCGCCGTGGACACGGCGTCGAATCCGATGAAGGCGAAGAACACCACGCCCGCGGCGCCGAGAATCCCCATCACGCCGCCGAACGGATGGTTCACGCCTTCGGGCGTCGTGTAGGTCGAGTCCTTGGGGATGAACGGCGTGTGGTTCGCGGGGTTGATGAAGTGCCAACCGAACATGATGACCATGATCACGATGGCGACCTTGGTGATCACGATCAGGTTGTTCACCCACGCCGACTCCTGAGTACCACGCACGAGGAGGAGCGAGAGAACGAGCAAAATGAAAATGGCGGGAATGTTCATGATGCCATGAACCCCCGCCGCGCTCGACTCGAATGGTGAATGGTACCACTGATACGGAATTGCCATCCCGAAGAAGCCAAGCACCTTGTTGAAGTACTCACTCCATGCGATGGCAACCGTCGCCGCTCCGACCGCGTATTCGAGCACCAGATCCCATCCGATGATCCAGGCCACCAGCTCGCCCATCGTGACGTACGAGTAGGTGTACGCGCTGCCTGCGATCGGGATCATCGACGCGAACTCCGCGTAGCACAGGCCGGCGAACGCGCAGCCGATGCCCGCGACGATGAACGCGAGCGTCACGGAGGGGCCAGCTCGTTCGGCGATGGCGGCGGCCGTTCGGACGAACAGACCGGCGCCAATGATGGCGCCGATGCCCAGGGCGATCAGGGCGCCCGGTCCGAGCGTACGCTTCAACCCCTTGCCGCTTTCGCCTTCGGCTGCGCTCTCCGCAATCAACCGATCGATCGATTTCGTCCGAGTTAGTTCGCCGGCCACGCCACCCCTCCTAGGTTCGTGGATGATTCATCTGTTGCGCCCGTGAAAACGGGTTGGCGAGAATTGTATGCAAATCTTCACTTCATGGGGCGCCCTGTCAACTGACACCCACGAACCGCTTTGCCCCATCGGCCCATCGAGCGGGGCCTCCCGGGACAACCTCGTGAAGTAGAGCACGCGCACCCCCATGTCCAGAGGGCAGCGCGAATACAAATCTGTTTACGCGATCACACCGAGTAGTTCGGGGCCTCGCGAGTGATCTGTACGTCGTGCGGATGCGACTCTCGCAGACCCGCGCTCGTTACGCGAACGAATTCCGTTTCCGAGCGGAGCTCGTCGATCGTCCCGCAACCGACGTACCCCATGCCGCTGCGCAATCCACCGACCATCTGAAACAGCACGTCGCCCACCGGCCCGCGATACGGCACGCGTCCTTCGATTCCTTCCGGTACGAGCTTCTTTGGTGACAGCTCGCCTTCCTGGAAGTATCGGTCGGCACTTCCATCCTGCATCGCCGAAAGGCTGCCCATGCCGCGGACCATTTTGAAGCGGCGACCCTCGAGGAGGAACGTCTCGCCTGGGCTTTCCTCCGTGCCGGCGAGCATCGATCCCATCATCACGCTCGACGCACCCGCGGCCAGCGCTTTTACGGCGTCGCCGGAGTACTTGATGCCGCCGTCGGCGATGACCGGGATATCCCCCGCTCCCTCGACCGCATCGAAGACGGCAGTCAGCTGCGGTACGCCGACCCCGGTGACGACACGCGTCGTGCAAATCGACCCTGGTCCGACACCGACCTTCACCGCGTCGACGCCGCGTTCGACGAGCGCTTCCGCCGCCTCACGCGTCGCGATGTTGCCGGCGACGAGCTGCGTGTCGGGGAACGTCTCGCGAACCTTCTCGGTCGCCTCGAGCACCGCCTCGGCGTGGCCATGCGCGGTGTCGATGATGATCGCGTCCACGCCCGACTCGATGAGCGCGCGAGCACGTACCAGGAAGTCACCGCCCGCCCCGATCGCCGCGGCGACGCGGAGGCGGCCAAACTTATCCTTGTTCGCGTCGGGATACTGTCGACGCTTGTGAATGTCCTTGATCGTGATCAAACCCTTCAACACGCCGGCGCCGTCCACGACAGGAAGCTTCTCGATGCGATTGCGCCCGAGAATCTGTTCCGCTTCGTCCAGCGTCGTTCCTTCGCGCGCCGTGATCAGTCCGTCGCTGGTCATCGCTTCGCTGAGCGGACGGTCGAGATTCCGCTCGAACTGAAGGTCACGGTTCGTGATGATGCCGACGAGCCGTTCCTCGTCGTCGACGATCGGAACGCCCGAAATGCGAAAACGGTGCATCAAGGCGGTTGCCTCGCGCACCGTATCAGTCGGCCGAAGGGTGATCGGCTTGAGGATCATGCCGCTCTCGGACCGCTTCACTCGATCCACCTCGGCGGCTTGCCGATCGATCGACATGTTCTTGTGAAGGACACCGATTCCGCCGGCCCGGGCGATGGCGATGGCCATCTCGGACTCCGTCACCGTATCCATCGCCGCCGAGACGAGCGGAATTCGCAGGTCGATCCCGCGGGTGAAGCGGGAGACGACGGAGACGTCCCTCGGGTGCGCTTGGGAATGACGCGGGACGAGGAGGACGTCGTCGAAGGTGAGTGCGAAATCCTCGCGAACGCGGGAAGGCCGTGACGCGTCCTCTATACGCGAAAGCCCGCTACCCGATTTATCGGGGATAGCGGGCCGGGCTGATACTCGAGTTCTGGTTGCCATGGTGAAATGTAGGCTCGTCGCCTACACCGCGGTAGCCCAGCGAGTTACCTGCCGATTACGCGAAGGCGTCTCCGGATTTTTTTCGGCAGGAAGAACGCCGCGGCCGCCAACGCCCCACGCAGATTGAGATCCGCCAAATCCGATGGCTCCCCCGACCAATGCGCGAGCAGCACGGGGCGACCGGCATTGGAAATCAACCGCTGAAGCGCGAGCACGAGCAGGTACACGTCGTCGATCTCACCGAAGAACGGAATGAAATCCGGAATCAGGTCGATCGGCATGACGATGTACGCGATCGCGCCGAAGACGAAAAGTTTGTCGACGAGCGCGACGCGCGGGTCGGTGATCAATCCGCCGAGCAGCCGAACGTATTGCGGCAGCTGCCGGATGTAGTACATCACCGTGCGCTTCGCGCCCGTTCGGGGCGCGCCCGCGGCTGCGCTCTCCTTGGCGCGACGCCGCGTCGCGCGCGCCGCCGTTTGCGTAGCCATTAGAGTGTCTCTCCTGATCCGCCGGGGTCCTTGATGTCGTGCGCCGGCGACGATGCGTTGGTCGACGTCGACGGCGGCGGCTGCGTGGCGGGGGGAGAACCCGATTGCGAACCTGGTCGCGCCGTGTTCACCAACTCGCTCGCCATGTTCTTGCCGGTCTCCACCGCGTTGTTCAAGACATTCGCCGCGCGATTCATGAATCCGACGGTCTCGGCGATGGCGCTCGCCGAAACCTTGCCGGCGCGCAACTTGTCTTCGATCGCTTCGGTGAACCGGGTGAAGACGCTGGCGTTCGGCGACGTGCGCTCGGCGTAACGCGACTCGAGGAACTCGACGTAGTCGAGCACCTGATACCCGCGCTCATCCGACAGTGTCTCCAGCTTTCTGAGAATTCGGTCGCGCAGATGCTCGTTCATTCGTGTCCCGTCGTTCAACCTTTCCAGCGCGACCGACTGCCCCGGGCGTCGATGTGCACGTACGGCGTGTTGTACGCCGCGCTCGTGTACAACCCAAGGCCGCCGACGAGATCAGGGTGTTCGTTCTCGACCTCGTCCACCGCGCGAACGACGAGCGCCTCGTCACGCGCTGTGATGCGTCCATCGCCGTCGGCGTCGATCGCGAGATCCGCCGCGTCGCCGTATTGATGACGGCTGTCGCTCGCGGCACGCCAGACGCCGCGGTTGTGTGCCGGCGTCCTGAAACCGCTGTGCACGTCAAATGCCAGCTCGCGCGAATCGCTGGCGGCACGCCTGAATCGCGCTTGTGCGCCGATGTGGGCGAACACCAACTCCAACTTGTCGAGCAGGCGGGGATTCAGCGCGACGTACTTCGGCCAGACGTCTTCTTGATGGTCGCGCGTCAGGAAATCACCGAGCCGAAGATGCGTGCTGACCCTGCGATCGACATCACCGCGATTAACCTCGAGGAAGCCGGGCGGATGGTCGTGCCCGGTCAACCGTTCGGCGAGGTACGTGCCGATGCGATAGCCGTTCAACGACGCGCCAATCTTGTCCCGAAACGGAACCATGACGGCGAGGGTCGGCTCGGCAATGATCTGGCGTTGCGTCCCGCGAACGATGGCCAAGTGGTAATAGCCCGGCGCGCTTGGACTGACGAATGAAGCACCGCTCACCGCGTGAATCCCGCTTCCCTGCGTCGAATCGTCCGCCGCGATCCACTCGTACGCCAGAGAGGTCACGTCACCGCTGACTTCGAGGGGGAACTCGACCAAGCTGGCGGGCAAGGCAAAGCGCAGCCGGACTTCGCGGCTGTCGCCGAACGCGTTCAACGACGCGCCCGCCGAGAGAGCGCGCGCGCGAATCGCCGCGAAAGGCTCTGTTGGTGCCGGACTCGCCGGTCGATAGAACTGGACGATACCGAGCGCGGCCGCGACGATCGCCACGAACGCGCCCCAGCGTCCTTTTTCCCGCTCTGCCATGCCGCCATGATAGGCGTCCGGCCCGCCAGCGTCCAGGTATTGTAGATTTCTGCCGCCTCGAGCCCGGCATTCGGCTGGGTCGATACCCATTTTCAACTTCAAAATTGCCCAAGAGTCCGGTTGTCCTCGTTGTGCTCGACGGATGGGGCTATCGTCCCGAGCGCGAGGGGAACGCGATCGCCCTCGCCAACACTCCGACTTGGGACGCGCTGGTCGCGAAACATCCCGGCACCTTGCTCGATGCGTCGGGACTCGCCGTCGGCCTGCCGGAGGGGCAAATGGGGAACAGCGAGGTCGGCCATCTGAACCTCGGCGCTGGTCGGGTCGTCATGCAGGACCTCGTTCGGATCGGACAAGCGATCAAAGACCGATCGTTCTACCAGAATCCCGTTTTCACAGTCGCGTGCGATCACGTGAAACGCACCGGCGGCACCGTCCACCTGATGGGGCTCGTCGGCAAGGGCGGCGTCCACGCGAGCGACGCGCACCTGTTCGCGCTGATCGATCTGTGCTCGGAGCGGAGAGTGCCGCGCGTCGCTGTACATGCGCTGCTCGACGGCCGCGATACGATGCCGCGCTCGGGGCTGGGCTACATGCGCGAGTTGCTCCAGCGAGCGCAGGGCCGAGCGGTGGTCGGGAGTCTTGGTGGACGGTATTTCGGGATGGATCGCGACAAGCGCTGGGACCGCATCGAAAAGTGGTATCGCGTTGCCGTCGACGGGGAGGGACCCACGGGCACCGACCCCCTCGACGTGATTCGGCAATCGTACGAGCGAAATGAAACGGACGAATTCATCGTCCCGACGGTGATCGTGAGTGACGGCAACGCCGTCGCTCCGATGCGAGACGGCGACTCGGTCATCTGTTTCAACTTTCGCGCGGACCGAATGCGCCAGATCGTTCGAGCGCTGACCGATCCGAATTTCGACGGCTTCGATGTGTCGTCGCGCCCCAAGCTTCACGTTGCGACGATGACGTCCTACGACCGGACGTTCGACCTGCCGGTCGCCTTTCCGCCGCAATCCATGGCGAACATCGTCGGCGAAGTGGTGTCCAAAGCTGACATGCACATGTTCCGCACCGCCGAAACCGAGAAGTACGCGCACGTGACGTACTTCTTCAACGGAGGCGTCGAGACGCCCTTTCCAGGCGAGGACCGCTTGTTGGTCCCGAGCCAGAAAGTCGCGACCTATGACCTCATGCCAGAGATGAGCGCGCCGGGCGTCACCGACGTTCTGTGCGACGCCATCGAGAAGCGCGAACATGAGTTCATTCTCTGCAACTACGCCAACGGCGACATGGTCGGGCATACCGGCTCCATCCCGGCGACGATCAAGGCCGTCGAAACGGTGGATCAGTGTCTCGCCCGTGTGCTGACGTCCGGCGAGCGCGCCGGGGCCCGGCTGCTCATCACCGCGGATCACGGGAACTGTGAAATGATGATCGACCCGGAAACTGGTGGACCGCACACCGCGCACACGACGAACCCGGTACCCTTCATCGTCGTCGATCCCGCGGGACCGCGACCGTTGCGCGGCGGCGGCGCACTCTGTGATGTTGGACCGACGCTGCTGACGCTGCTCGGGCTCGAAAAACCAACCGAAATGACCGGCGTCGATCTGCGCCAGACAGGAGCTTGAACGTGACGCGACATCGCGCGCTGCTTATTGCTGGATGTATCATCACCGGCCCCGCTCTGCGGGCGCCTGCGTTCGCACAGGTAGGACACACGCCGGCGGCGAGCCCCTACATCGACCTGGAACACTCGCAGTCGCTCACACTGATCGGCGGGCAGTACCACGCGCATCGCGACCCCGCGGACGTCGGTCCGCAGAGCGGTTTCCTCACCGGGCTTCACTATGAGTGGCGTGCGGGCGGTCCGGCGCATCTGACCGGCGAGGTCGCGCGAATCTCGTCCGACCGGAACCTCATCGATCCGGCGAAACCGGAGCCGGCGCGACAGCTCGGCACGGGAAGTCGTCCGTTGTACTCGTTCGATGCCGGGCTCGGGCTGAGTCTCACCGGCGCGAAGAGCTGGCACAACATCGTTCCCGAGCTCGAGGGGGGTCTCGGCATCGTATCGGATTTTCGCTCGCAGGCGGATTCTGGCGGGTTCAAGTTCGGCACCCGCTTTGCATTCACCTGGGGCTTGGGTGTCCAGTATGTGCCTCGAGGCCGGTGGGCAATTCGAGCCGACTTCAAGAACCGCATGTACCAGCTTGGATACCCACAGACCTACTACCTCGAGCCGACGGGCGGCACTCCCGTGGTTCAGGCGACGCAAGCGAAGTCGTTCTGGTTGAACAATCCGGCGTTCACCCTCGGTATCTCGCGGTTGTTCTAGCGACGAATCGACGCGCGAGGGGGCCCGCCGAACACGGCGAGGGCACAACCCATGGCGCGTGATTTCGAAGACCTGCACAGCATCGACGACCTCAACGACGACGAGCTCCGCGGCCTGGTGCGCGAGCATCTCGCCGCGCACAACGCGCTCGACATCGACGACTTCACGATCGAAGTGCAGAACGGCCTCGTCATCCTGAACGGCCGCGTCGGGACCGACGGCGAGCGGCTCGTCGCCGAGCATGTCGTGACGGACCTCGTCGGCGCACAGCGCTGCCAGAACAACCTGTTCGTCGATCCGACGCGGCGGGGAATTAATCCCGAAGCCGTCGACGAGCACCTGGTCAACGAGGATCGCATGGACGGTCTTCTGCTCGGCGACAAGCCCGTGCCGATCGAGCCAGAGACCGAGACCGTGACCGAGGATCTCGACGCGGAGCTGTACGGTACGCGCGACGTTGGTCACGCCATCCAAGAGGGCACGCCGTGGATTCCACCGGAGAGCCCGACGCAGGAAGGCCTCACCGGACGCAACGAGTTCGGCGAAGATCACTGAGCGCGCTGGCGCTCACGCGCCAGTCCACGGCAGTTTTGAGTGGCAATGGCGCTCTATCTCACTCGCCGCGTGACCTTTGCCGCGGCGCACCGCTACCGGCGACCCGATTGGTCGGATGAACAGAACGCGCGTGTGTTCGGCTTGTGCGCGCGCGAAAGCTTTCACGGCCACAGCTACGCTTGCGACGTCACGGTCACCGGCACGCTCGACCCGTCGACAGGAATGATCGTCGACCTCGGCGTTCTCGATCGCGTGCTTGCCCGCGAAGTGCGAGAACGGTTCGACCACCGGAACATCAATCTCGACGTTCCCGAGTTCGCCGACGGCAAGCTCGTACCGACGGGTGAAGAGCTGGCTCGGTTCATTTGCGATCGCGTGCAGCGCGCGCTCGGAGGCGCGGCACGCGTGACCGAGGTGGTGATCGCCGAGGACCAAACGCTCCGCGCGACGTTTCGTCCGGACGCGTGAGCACGGGCATCACGGGCGCGATCGTCGCCGGTGGCGCGAGCTCGCGCTTCGGCGGACAGGCGAAAGGACTTCTCCGCGTCGGTGGTCAGCGCATCATCGATCGCATCACGAACGCGCTGCGGCCTGTCGTCGACACGATTGCCATCGTGGGCAACGCTTCCGGCGCGGACGAATGGATCCCGGGCGCGACCGTGTGGCGCGACGAGCGCGGCGAGCGAGCGAGCATCGTCGGCATTCATACCGCGCTGGTTCGGGCCGAGACGGTGATCGTCGTCGCGTGGGATATGCCGTTCGTGACCGAGAGCTTGATGCGGCTTCTCGCCCGTAGTCTCACACCCGAAGGAGCGGCGGTGGTGCCGGAAGGCCCGCACGGTCCGGAGCCGATGTGCGCGCTCTACACGCGCGACTGCGTCGGCGCGGTGGAGGATGCGCTGAATCGCGGCGACCTGCGAATGACCGCGCTGGTCGAGCACCTGCCTCGCCTTGTGCGTATTCCTCTCGACGAGATTGCGCGGATCGGCGATCCGGCACGCTTGTTCTTCAACGTGAACACGCAGGACGACCTCGCCGCCGCCGAAACCATTGTCGCCCGCTAGAGGCGCGCCGACAGCACCGAGTCGCCTATTTTGACTGTACGCCGCCAACTCTCCCGATGCCCAGACTTCGCGCCGTTCTGATCTCAGTTCTCGTGCTCGCCTGTCGTCAGCCGGCCGTCGTCGCCCCGCGCCCCGGCTCGATCAGCACCGGGCGTGACGCATCGCTCCGCGCATTCATCGATTCGCTGGTCGAAGCGCAGGAATTCTCCAACGCGCACTGGGGCATTCTGGTCGTCGATCCGGAACGGGGCGACACGCTCTACTCGCGCAACGCCGGCAAGCTCTTCATGCCGGCGTCGAACATGAAGATCCTCACATCGGCGACGGCGCTAACCCAACTCGGCGCCGACTTTCGCTATCGCACGACGTTCGGAGCGCGCGGACAGGTGAGCGGCGGAACGCTCACGGGAGACCTCGTCGTCATCGGACGCGGTGATCCGTCGGTGAGCGATCACATGCTGCACGACGCCATGTTGCCGATTCGCGCGATCGCCGATTCAATCGCGGCGCGCGGCATCCATCACGTCACTGGGCGCGTCGCGGCCGCCGGGGATCACTTTCCCGGCAGCGAGCTTGGCTTCGGTTGGTCGTACGATGACTTCGAGGACTCGTACTCCGCGCCCGTGGACGAGCTGCTGTTCAACGAGGGCTTCAGCGAATTACACGTGAAGGCCGGCGAGAGGGCCGGCGATCCGGTGACGGTCGTCGTTCGGCCGGCCCGGTCCATGCCGCGCGTGCGCGTGAACGCCTCGACGGTCGCCGCGGCACCCGGCGACAGCGCGCGGCGACGCGCCAACACGCTCGTTGCGCGAAAAGACAGCACGAGTTGGGATGTGATCCTCACCGGCACGTTGGCGGCGCGCGACACCGCCGTGATCGAGGTGACGCATCACAACGCAACCGATGCCTACCTTGCCGCCGTCCGCGAGGCGCTGGCCGATCGCGGCGTCTCGTTCGACGATCAGCCGACTGACACGCTGGCGCGCGTCGATACGATCGCGACCCTCACGTCGCCGCCGTTGAGTGAAATCCTCAAAGCGCTGATGAAGCCATCGCAGAATCAGATCGCGGAGATGTTGTTTCGAACCACCGCGCTGGAGAAGTCGGGCGCCGGACGCCCCGACAGCGCGCGCGCAATCGTCGAGCGACAGATTGCGTCGTGGGGCGCCGCGGTTCCGCAGGAGGCGGTCGTGCGCGACGGCAGCGGTCTCTCGCGCTACGACTACATCTCGCCGCAAACCGTTGTCCGAATTCTCGACGCGATGAAAAAAGCGCCGACCTTCGGCGTCTTCTACGACGCCCTGCCGATCGCGGGCGTGGACGGCACGATTCGGAATCGCATGAAGGGCACGCCCGCGGAGAACAACGTGCACGCGAAGACAGGTTCGGTCGCCCAATCGCGTTCGCTCTCCGGCTACGTCACGACCGCCGACCGGCATATGCTGATCTTCAGCTTCCTCTCGAACAATTGGACCGTGCCGATTCGCTCCGTCGAACGCGTTCAGGACGCCATCGCCGTTCGCCTCGCGGCGATGCGGCTTCGCTGAGTGGCCTTTAGCGTCCGCGAGGCGAGCGAGCGTATTCTCGCCGCCGTCGCTCCCCTTCCGTCGGTCGCCGTGCCGCTGCGCGACTCGTTCGGGCTCGTGCTCGCCGAAGACGTCGTCTCGCCGATCGAACACCCGCCGTGGGACAACTCGTCCATGGACGGCTATGCGGTTCGCGCGGCCGACATCGCTCGCGCCACCAAGGATGCGCCGGTCGCGCTCCCGGTGTTGGAGACTGTTCGAGCGGGACAGCGGCCGACGCGCTCGATCGAGAACGGAACGGCGATTCGCGTCATGACGGGCGCGCCGGTCCCCGACGGCGCGGATACCGTCATACGCGTCGAGGATTCCGACGGCGGCGAGACGCGAGTGGTGATTCGTGATGCGCGCGACGCCGGGCGCAACGTTCGTCCACGCGGTGAAGACCTCAAGCCTGGCGCGGTAGCAGTCGCCGCCGGCTCGGTGATTGGACCCGCGCAGCTCGGCGTCCTTGCGTCGGTCGGCGCGTCGACGGTCAAGGTGCATCGCCGTCCCCGCGTCGCGGTGCTCGCGTCGGGCGACGAGCTCGTCGATCTCGACCGGTTCGACGAAGTCCGTCGCGGCGACCGGATCGTCACCTCGAACAGTTATACGATCGGCGCGAACGTGCTTGCCGCCGGCGGCGAAGCGGTCGATCTCGGCATCGTCCGCGACGATCCAGCCAGCTACGCCGAGCGCATGGCCGGCGCGCGCGACTGCGATCTCCTCATCACGTCCGGCGGCGTGTCCGTCGGCGCGTTTGATTTCACCAAAGACGTCCTCAAGTCGCTCGGCGCCGAGCTGCACTTGTGGCGCGTGCTGATGCGTCCAGGAGCGCCGTTGGGTTTCGGGACGCTGCACGGCATGCCCTGGCTCGGCTTGCCCGGCAACCCGGTGTCGGCGATGGTCACGTTCGAGCTGTTCGCGCGACCGGTGATTCGTCGGTTGCGCGGCGAGCGGCAGGTCTTTCGGAAGACGTTCGAGGCGACTTTGCGCGAGGATGTGTCGATCGCGGCGCCGCTCACGCACTTCATGCGCGTCATCGTCGACTGGGAAGACGGAACCGCCTGGGCACGTCTCACTGGACCGCAGGGCTCCGGACTGCTCACATCGATGTCGCGCGCGAACGCACTGTTGATCGTCCCACCGGAACGGCAGACGATCCGCGCTGGAGAGACGGCGCACATCCTCCCGATCGGTGACGGAGCGCTGTCGGCGGCGCAGCTCGATCTGTGAGCGAGCAGGCACACGCACTCCTCATCGAGTCGCTGGAGCGACGCTTCCGGACGGTCCGCACACCCGTCGATGTCGCCGGCCGTGAGATTGTGTTGATCCATCCCGAAAGCGCCGAAGATCTGATCGACGAACGCGACTTCGAGCGTGACGAGCGACTCCCCTATTGGGCGGAGATTTGGCCGTCGTCGCGCGTCCTCGCCGAGCAGCTTCTCGTAATGGAATCGCGCGGGCGGACGCTGCTCGAGCTGGGCTGCGGCGCCGGCCTTGTGGCGACCGCGGCGTCGCTCGCCGGATTCCGCGTAACCGTGTCGGACTACTACGAGGACGCCCTGCGTTTCGCGCGATCGAATGCGTGGCTCAACCACGTGCCGACGCCGGAAACCATGATGCTCGATTGGCGGGCGCTTCCCGACGACGCGCCGCGATTCGACGTCATCGTAGCGTCGGACGTGCTCTATGAGCGCGAGTACGGGCAACTCGTCGCCGACGCGATCGGCGCGCTGCTCGATGAATCAGGAAGCGCCTATCTCGCCGACCCCGGTCGAGTCGGCCGCGATGAGTTCCTGCGCGCCCTTCCGACGTGTGGGCTGGTCCTGCGAGCGACGTCGGAGCACCGCTTCGTGGACGGCCCGGTGCGACAGACCATCACCATCTACGAGCTCTCGCGGCGTTGAAATTTCGCCGTTAGCTCGAGAGCTGGCCGGCGACGACTTCCGCGATGTCGAGGACGGGCACCTCGGACGCGACGGCTTTCACCCCGTCGCTGATCATCGTCATGCAGAACGGGCAGGCGACGGCGATCGTGTCCGCTCCGGTCGACAGCAACTCTTCGGTGCGTTCGACATTGATCCGCTTGCCCTGCCGTTCCTCCATCCACATCCGGCCACCACCGGCGCCGCAACAGAGCCCGCGGTCGCGGCTGCGCGGCGCTTCGACGATGTCGACGACGGGGAGCGCGCGCTTGAGCGTCGCCCGCGGCGCGTCGTAGATGTCGTTGTAGCGTCCGAGGTAGCACGAGTCGTGGTAGGCGACGGTCAGTCGCTTCCCTTGCTCCCCCTGAAGGGGAACCAAGTTCTGTTGGAGCAGCCGCTCGATGAACGTCGAATGGTGAATGACCTCGTAGTTGCCGCCGAAGTCCGGGAACTCGTTGCCGATCTGATGAAAGCAATGCGGGCAGCTGGTGACGATCGTCTTCACCTCGTACCGGTCGAGCGTGCCGATCGTGTCCTTGGCCAGCATCTGGTAGAGGTATTCGTTGCCCATGCGTCGCGCCGGATCGCCGTGGCAGTGCTCTTCCTGACCGAGGATCGCGAAGTTGATTCCGCACGCCTTGAGAATTCTCGCAAAGGCGACGGTGATCTTCTTCGCGCGGTCGTCGAACGAGCCCATGCATCCGACCCAAAACAGGATGTCGGGGCGCTGACCGCGCTCCATCGCCTCGGCCATTGTGGGGATGTCCATCCCGTCCGCCCACCGCGCGCGATCGGCCCGGCTGAATGCCCACGGCGATCCGTTTCGCTCGAGTGACTGAAAGGCCGGTTGTATTTCCTCAGGGAAGCGCGATTCGGTCAACACCAGATAGCGACGCATCTGGTTGATGATGTCCAGCTGGTCGATCGACACCGGACACTCCTGCACGCAGGCGCGACAGCTCGTGCAGGCCCACAGCTCTTCTTCGGTGATGTAGGTGTCGAGGAGGCGTTCCGTGACGACCTGCGTCGCCGTCGCCGCGCCGGCGTCGCCACCCTCTCCGTGCACCAGCCGCGGATGCACGAACTCCATCCGGTCGCCCGTCTCCAGCGGCGCCTTCTCCATGAGTCGCTGCCGCGTGTTGATCACGATCTTGCGCGGGCTGAGCGACTTTCCGGTGATGTTCGCGGGACAGGCGGCCGTGCAACGACCGCACTCGGTGCACGAATAGCCGTCGAGCAGATTCTTCCACGTGAGCTGATCGACGTCCGACGCACCGAAGTGTTCGACCTCGGCCTCGAGGTCCATCGGTCGCATCACGCCCTTTTGTCCCGGCCCGTTCGTGTTGGAGAAGTAGACGTTGATCAGCGAGGTGACAACGTGCAGGTGCTTCGAGTACGGGAGGTAGTTGAGGAAGGCCAGCAGGATCAGGACATGTCCCCACCAGAACACGCTGGACCAAAACGCGGGATTGACGGCCGAGCGTCCGAGCGTCTGCGCGGTAAAGCGCGACGCGAACTTCTCCGGACCGATGAGCGTCGAGCCGGCGAGATACGCGTAGGCGTTGGTAAGAAGCAGCGTCACCATCAACCCGCCGATCATCGACAGGATGATCACCGCGTCGGTGTGCTCGAGCTTATCTCCTTCCAGCCGCCGCGGATGGAGGACCAGGCGTCGGTAGAGCGCGAAGCCGATCGCCCCAAGCACGAGGACGGCGAACGCGTCCTGGGAGAAGGCGTAGAAACGGTAGATCGGATCGGGGAGGATGGCGTCGTACGAAAAGCCGTCGAAGACGCCCTGGATCAGGATCTCGATCGTGCCGGCGGTGAGGACGACGAACCCCCAGAAGATCGCGGCGTGCATCGGACCGGCAACCGGATCGCGAAAGATCTTGGACTGCGCGATGCCGATCCCGAGAACGTTCTTGACTCGGACACCGGCGTCGTTGGTTCGGTTTTCCGGCAGCCCAATGCGCAAATACCGAACAAGCCGCTGCACGTTGAGCGCGAAGAAACCCGCGCCCGCCGTGAGAATGAGAAGAAAGACGACGATCGACGTCGTCATCAGCCGCTCGCCTTCGCCTCTCGCACCGCTTGCGTAAGTGCGGGCACGACCTCGAGTACGTCGCCGACGATGCCGTAGTCGGCAACCTTGAAGATTGGCGCTTCCTTATCCTTGTTGATCGCCACGATCGTCTTCGAGCTGCGCATGCCCGCCAGATGCTGGATCGCGCCGGAGATGCCGACGGCGACGTACAGCTGCGGACTGACCTGCCGACCCGTCTGACCGATCTGGTCGCTGTGCGGGCGCCAGCCGTCATCGGTCACGGCGCGCGTCGCGCCGACTGCCGCATTGCCGAACGCCGCGGCGAGGTCCTCGACAAGCTTGAAGTTCTCGGACGCCTTGAGGCCGCGTCCGCCGGCGATGATCACCGGCGCGTCGCCGAGATCGATCTTTCCCTTGCCGCCCTCCTGCATCTCCTTCACGGTCACTTTTTCGGAGCCGGGATCGCTCGCCGGCGCGAGCGATTCGACCGCGGCCGTGCGCGGCGATTCTTTCGCGGGAAACGCACCGGGGCGCGTCGACAACACGACGAGCGGTCCGTCGAGCTGCAGCGTGGCGATGACCTTGTTCGCGTACACGGGATGTTTCACGACGACGGAATCGCCGGCGATTCGGATTTCGGTCGCGTCGGCGGCGACCGGCGCGTCGAGCTTCGCGGCGACACGTGGCGCGAGATCGCGGCCCTGCGCCGAGAAGCCGACGAGGACAGCACGATACCTACTGCTCCGCGCCCGCTCGGCCAGCGTCGCCGCGACCGACTCGCGCGCGTAGTTCGCGAACGCCGGATGCTCCACCGCGACGACGACATCGGCGCCGTGTTTTCCAAGTTGTTCAGCGAGCGCCGCGCCACCCGACGGCACCGCGCAAAGCGCGTGAACCTGGCCGCCGCCATTGGCGTCGGCGAGCGCGCGTGCCGCGCTCACTACCTCGAACGCGACTTTGCGCAGTGCGGAGCCGCGCGTTTCAGCGAAAACGAGAATGTTCGGCATGACGTTCAGAGGACCTTGGCTTCCGATCGGAGAAGTCGAACGAGCTCGGGGACCGCGGCGACGCCTTCGCCGATGATGCGGCCCGGCGGACGGTCAGGCGGCAACTCCATTCCCTTCACCGTCACTCGCGGCTGGCCGAGCTGCGCGGGTTTGGTCTCGAGCGGTTTCTTCTTCGCCGCCATGATCCCTTTGAGCGACGGATACCGCGGTCGCGCGATGCCCTCGTCGATCGTGACGACCGCGGGCAACGCGAATTCGTCGATCTCCGCCACCCCCTCTAGTTCGCGACGCGCCGTTCCCTTCCCGTTCGCGATCTCGAGCTTCGACGCGGCCGTGACACACGCGACGCCGAGCAACTCAGCGGTCGCCGTTCCGACAATGCCGCCCGACGTGTCGAAGGCGTGCTTGCCGAACAGAATCAAATCAAAGCCGCCCGCTTTGAGCTCGGCGGCCAGCGCCTTCGCGACGGCCAAACCGTCATAGGTCGAGGCATCGGTCTTCAGCTGCACCGCGCGATCGACGCCCATGCTCATCGCCTTTCGCAGCGTCTCCTGCACGGCATCCGGCCCAACGGCGAAGGCCACGGTTTCGCCGGGGCCCTGCTTCTCGTTGATCTGCAGCGCGACTTCCACGGCGTAGCTGGCGAAGTCGTCGATATCGAACTTGAGCCCACTCTCGTCGATCGCCGCACCGTTCGCGGCGATCTTGAAACGAGATTCGGAGTCAGGGGTGCGCTTGAGGCAAACGGCAATCTTCACAAACGATCCAGGTAGACAGGCAGAGATGAAAATAACTTGAAAGGGCGGGAAGGCTGAAACGGCGGGAAAGCCCGAAACGGCGGAAAAGCCCGAGAAGGCGGGGAAGCCCGAGACGGCGGAAAGCACGAAAAGGCGGGTGGTCACGAAACGGCGATAAACGGCGTGGTTCGTGATTTCCCGCCGTCTCGGGCTCTCCCGCAGTATCGGGCTTTACCGCAGTCTCGGGCTCCCGCGCCGTTTCGGGCTTTCCCGCCGTCTCGGGCTTTCCCGCCGTTTCGGGCTTTCCCGCCGTTTCGGGCTTTCCCGCCCTTCCAGCAGTTCGCCTCTATCGGAACGCGTTCAGGCCCGTTATCGCCTGCCCGAGCACCAACGAGTGCACGTCGTGCGTGCCTTCGTAAGTGTACACGCTCTCCAGATTCTCCATGTGCCGCATCGACGCGTACTCGGCGAGAATGCCATTCGCGCCGAGTAGCCGGCGCGCTTCGCGGGCGATGTCGGTGGCGATGTTCACATTGTTCCGCTTGGCCAGTGAAACCTGCTGCGGAGTGAAGGTGCCGAGGTCTTTCATGCGGCCGAGGTGGAGCGAGAGAAGTTGGCCTTTCACGATCTCCGTCAGCATCTCGGCGAGCCGTTCTTGCTGGATCTGGAAGCCGCCGATCGGACGATCGAACATGACGCGGTTCTTGGCGTAGGCGACCGCCTCCTCGAAGCAACCCATGGCGGCGCCGATCGCGCCCCATGAGATGCCATAGCGCGCCTGCGTGAGGCACATGAGCGGGCTTTTCAGGCCGCCCGATTTGGGCAGAATCGCGTCCGGCGGCAACACGACGTCCTGAAAAACCAGCTCGCTCGTGTCACTCGCGCGGAGCGACAATTTTCCCTTCTGATCGCGGGCTTGAAAACCCGGCGTGTCGGTCGGGACGACGAAACCCCGAATCGAGCTGTCCGTCTTGTCGCCGTTCGTCTTGGCCCACACGACCGCGATCTGCGCCGTCGAGCCATTGGTGATCCACATCTTCCCGCCGTTGAGCAACCAGCTGCCGTCGGCCTGCTCGCGCGCCATCGTGATCATCCCCGACGGATTGGAGCCGTAGTCCGGCTCCGTCAACCCAAAGCAGCCGATGATCTCCCCCGCCGCCATCTTCGGGAGGTATTTCTGGCGCTGCTCTTCGCTGCCGAAGGCATAGATCGGATACATGGCAAGCGCGCCCTGAACGGACGCGAAGGAACGCACGCCCGAGTCGCCGCGCTCCAGCTCCTGCATGATCAGCCCGTAGGCGACGTTGTTGAGCCCAGCGCAGCCGTACTGCTCGGGCAGATTCGCGCCGAACACGCCGAGCTCCGCCATCGCGGGAATCAGCTCTTTCGGGAAACGCCCCTCGACGTAGCACTTGCCGATGATCGGCAGCACCCGCTCGTCGACGAACGCGCGCACGCTGGCGCGGACTGCGCGCTCCTCCTCGGAGAGGAGCGAATCGATGTCGTAGAAGTCGAACATGCCGGGAATTTAAGACGCCCTGGGGGGGGGCGTCATCGCGCGCTTGGCCGCTGCCTCGATGCCAACCTCTCTGGCTTTGGCGCGAAATCTTCGGCTGTGGTCGATCGGCAAGCCGCTCTCGTCCTGCCACTGGTGCACCATCTCGTGGAGCAACGTCTGCAGCGCCTCGTGCCAGCCGTGGCGCCGTAAATGCCGCCGCGATATGGCGATCTCGGCCCCTTCGCTTCCGTTGGCCGCGCTGTAATGACCGAGCCGGCTCCGCATCCGGCGCGATACGCGCACGGGGATCGTCCTCAGCGTGCCGCCGAAATGCTCCGCGTTGAAGCGCTCGTGCCACTCACCGAGTTTGAGCGACAAGGGCTCGTCGTCGGGGTGCGTTTGCTCACGTCGTCGCGTCTGCGGCGGCGTCTCGACCTTGAAGGAAACGATCTGTCGCCGCGCCGCGCGTCGCTCGGCGCGCGTCCGGCCTTCGATGAACCGCACGATCGCCTCGTGCACGTCGAGCGGCGCCGTCAGGTATCCCTCGTGCACGCGAAGGCTCTTACCCTGGAAGCTGACCATGACGTTCCGGTTTCGCGTCAGACGGCAATCGTCGATGCGTCGCAACCCCAGCATGCGAAGTCGAACGAGGAGCTCGACGGCGTCGGTAGGCACCGCCGGGTGGGGCGCGTCGAACTCGAGCGCGAGCTGCGCCGGATCGCGCCGCCGCGTGAAGATGGACGTCAGCGTGCGAAACATTTCACCGGTCCGGCGACGAACGTACCGTCATCGTTCGACCACACCAATGTCGACACCTCGATGTCCTTCTCCGTGATGCGAATGCTGTTGACCGACGAGGGCCTGCCGCCGCGCGAGCGATTGCTGATCGTCCCCGACGTCGAGATGATCGTGCCGCGTTTCGTGTGCTCGATGTAGTGCACCGCCTCTTGATGGTCGTGCCCGCACAGCACCAGGTCAACGCCCATCTCGGCGAACGCTCCGAGAACGCGCTGCGTGTTCTTGAGTCCGTGGCGCTGTGACAGCTCGCCCTTCACCGGGTTGTGGTGCATGACGATGACGCGCGCGTCGTCGGCGCGCGAACGCGCGAACTCGGCTTTCGCCCGCTCGATCTGCCCGCGCATCAGGTGTCCGATGATCGAGATGTCGCGCACATTCCAGGTGAGCGTGTGTCGGCTGACGCCCTGCGAGGTGTTCAATCCGACGAACGTCGCGCCGGATACCCGGAGCACGGGCTCGAGATCCTGGCTGATGTATGCGCGATAATTCGCGAACATCTTTTCGTGGTCGCCGAAGCCGAGCGGCGATTTCCACCACGCGACGTCGTGATTCCCCGGCACCACAATCGTGTGGCTGATCTTTTCGGCTTGGCGAATGAATTCCCGCGCCCGCTGAAACTCTCCGGCGCGGGCGCGTTGCGAGACGTCTCCCGAGATCGCGACGACATCGTACTTCCGCTCTTGAATCAACGCTTCGATCGCTTCGTACTGCTCCGGCACTGCCGGGTGCCCGAAGTGAAGATCGGAACAATGAAAGAGCGTCGTCGTCGTCACAGCTTGGCGATGATCGCGTCGGTGAACTCATCGGTGGACGCCGTCCCGCCCAGATCACGCGTCACCGTCTTACCCTCGCGGATGGTTTTTTCGAGCGCACCGCGGACACGCTTTGCCCGGTCGACTTCTCCGATGTGATCGAGGAGCATGCACGAGGCGAGAATCAGTGCGCCGGGATTGGCGATGCCTTTTCCCGCGATGTCCGGCGCCGTACCGTGAACCGCCTCGAAGATCGCGCCGTTCGCACCGATGTTCGCTCCCGGCGCGAGTCCCAGCCCGCCGACCAGCCCGGAGATTTCGTCGGAGAGAATGTCGCCGAACAGGTTCGTCGTGCAGATGACGTCGAACCGCTCGGGATGCAGGACGAGGTTCATCGCCATCGCGTCGACGATGCGCTCGTCGAACTCGATCGTGCCGGCGTAGTCGCGCGCGACCATGCGCCCGGTGTCGAGAAACAGACCCTGCGAGAACTTGAGGATGTTCGCCTTGTGGACGAGCGTCACTTTTTTCCGACCGTGCTTCACGGCGTACTCGAAGGCATACCGCACGATCCGCTCCGACCCGGCGCGCGTGATGATGGCCATCGACTCGGCCGCGGCACGCGGATCGTCGCCGACACGGATGTAGTGCTCGACGCCGACGTACAAACCCTCTGTATTCTCACGGATGAGAACCAGGTCGAGGTTCTCGTACCGGCCGCCCGGGAGAATCGAGTAGGCGGGCCGCACGTTCGCATAGAGGTCGAACGTTTTGCGTAACGCGACGTTGATCGACCGGTAGCCTTCACCGACCGGAGTCTCGAGCGGGCCCTTGAGCGCGAGCTTGGTGCGTTTGATGGAGTCGAGCGTGGAGTCGGGGATGGGATCGCCAAAGCGCGCGACGCCGGCCATGCCGGCGACCTGTGAGTCCCATTCGATGTTCGCATCGGCCGCGGCAAGAATTCGCACCGTGGCATTGGCAATCGACGGGCCGATCCCATCGCCCGGTATGAGTGTTACCTGAGTTGTCATGTCAAAGAGTTCATTGTGGAGCGACGGCAGCGGCGAGCTTCGCCGCGACACTCGCGGTAATAGCCGCGCCGAACCCCGGCGCCGGATCACTCGTGATGTCGCCGATCCACCGAACGTTCGAGAGCCGAGCATCGAGCAGTACGACGCGCAACACTCCGCGAGCGGTGCCCTGGCCGGCGGGCGCGGCGGCCGTCGCGGGCACCGGCTCGAGCTTGAGCTCTACGGGAACGAGAACGAGCCGGGTGTCGTCGTGGAGAGCAACGAGCGTTCGTACCTGCGACGCCAGCGGCTCGGGAAGCCGCGTGTCGATCGCCAGCATCGGCGACCGGAGCGGCTCGAGGGCGAAATTGTCCGGATCGGCGGCGTAGCTCGAGTTCCGACGATAGGACGCTCGGAGATCGGGCGGAAACAGCCATGCCTTCTTGATTCCCTTGTCCTCGAACGCCGCTGGAATGTCGGCGTCGAGCGTTCGTTCGAATTCGACCGGCTTCATGTCGAGCGGGCCGGAGGTACCGGCCAATCGAACGGCGTACGTCGGCAGCACCGCGACGTGCTGAGCCGCCAAGCCCGCCAACGCATGTTCCGACGGCTCAGGCGGTTTCGGGGGCGTCGACTTACACGCGACTAGCCCGAGGGAAGCCCAGGCAATGAGGTGCGTCCGGATGTGCGGCATGCGGGGAAAATAAGCCCGTCCACCCTTGTTGTCGCTTCCCCCACCGCGCAATTTGACCCCGTCCGCACACTCCACGGAGCCCCCATGTCGAAGGTGTTGCGCGCGGGCGTTTGGCTGCTCGTCGCTCTGGGAGCTACAGGCGCGCTCGCGCGCCTCGCGCTCACTCGCGGTGAGACGATCAGCGCCGCGTGGCTGCTCACCGCGGCGGTTTGCAGCTACGCCATCGCGTACCGGTTCTACAGCAAGATCATCGCGTCGAACGTTTTCGCGCTCGATGCCAAACGCCGCACGCCAGCCGTCCGACTGGACGACGGGCGCGACTTCGTGCCGACCAATCGGTGGATCGTGTTCGGCCATCATTTCGCGGCGATCGCCGGCCCGGGCCCGCTCGTCGGACCGACGCTGGCAGCCCAGTTCGGCTATCTGCCCGGCGTCATCTGGATCATCGTTGGCGTCGCCCTCGGCGGGGCAGTCCAGGACTTCGTGATTCTCGCCGCGTCGGTCCGCCGCAACGGGAAGTCGTTGGGGCAAATGGCGCGCGAGGAGATCGGTCCGGTGGCCGGGCTGACGGCCCTCGTCGCGATCCTCGGCATCATGATCGTGCTGCTCGCGGTGCTGGCGCTGGTCGTCGTCAACGCGCTCAAGTCCAGCCCATGGGGCATCGTGACGATCGGCCTCACGATACCGATCGCCATGTTGATGGGGATATATCTGCGCTGGATTCGCCCGGGCCGCGTGCTCGAGGCGAGTGCCATCGGCATCGTGTTGATCATCGGCGCGTTGTACGCGGGCCGCTGGGCCTCCGAGCAACCGACCCTCGCCGCGATGTTCACGATGAGCGGCACGTCGGTGGCGATCGCGGTGATGGTCTACAGCTTCATGGCATCGGTGCTGCCGGTCTGGTTCCTCCTCGCGCCGCGCGACTACCTGTCCGCATTCGTGAAGATCGGCGTCGTCGCCGCGCTGGCGTTGGGCATCCTGATCACGCTGCCACCGCTCCACATGCCGGCGCTGACGCAGTTCACCGACGGTTCCGGTCCGGTGTTCGCCGGCAAGGTGTTCCCGTTCGCGTTCATCACGATCGCCTGCGGCGCCATCTCCGGCTTCCACGCGCTCGTCTCGTCCGGGACGACGCCAAAGATGCTGGAGAACGAGCAGGACGCGCGGATGATCGGCTACGGCAGCATGCTCATGGAGTCGTTCGTCGCAGTCATGGCGCTCATCGCGGCCTGCGCGCTGACGCCGGGCGTCTACTTCGCGATCAACGCACCGGCCGGCGTCATTGGCACGACGGCCGCCAGCGCCGCCGAATGGGTGCGAACCGCTGGATTTACGCTGAACCCCTCCGACATCGAAGCCCTCGCCCGCCAGGTCGGTGAGAAGACGCTTCTCTCGCGCACGGGCGGCGCGCCAAGCCTCGCGCTCGGCATGGCGCAGATTTTCTCGAACGCGTTGGGTGGCAGTGCGGCGCTCGCGCTCTGGTACCACTTCGCGATCATGTTCGAGGCGCTGTTCATCCTGACCACGCTCGACGCCGGCACACGCGTCGGCCGCTTCATGCTTCAGGACCTCGGCCGCCACATCTGGGAGCCGTTCGGGCGGGTGTCGTGGTATCCAGCCGTTGTGCTCTCGAGCGCGATAATCGTGGCGATGTGGGGCCACTTCCTCTACCAGGGCGTTCTCGATCCCCTTGGCGGCATCAACTCGCTGTGGCCGCTGTTCGGAATCTCGAATCAGCTGCTCGCCACAGTCGCGCTGTGCGTCGGCACGACCGTGTTCATCAAGATGGGCAAGGCGAAATACTCGTTCATCACGCTGCTCCCCTGCGCGTGGTTGACGATTGTGACGATGACCGCGGGTTGGGAGAAGCTCTTCTCGCCGGAGGCAAAGCTCGGCTTCCTGGCGCACGCGAAAGTGGTCGAGGGGCAGGTCGCGAGCGGCGCGCTGCCGGCGGCGATCAAGACGGTGACCGACGCGCGCCGGATGATCTTCAACGACTACCTCGACGCCGCGGTGACGGTGTTCTTCATGGTATCGGTGGTCGTGATCCTCGCCGCCAGCCTGCGCGAGTGGATGAGTGTGATGCGGGGGGCGAAGCCGGTAGTTTCCACAGAGGTGCCGTTCGACGCTATTCCCGTTCCGGGCGACTAACCCTGTCGCGAGGATTGATGTCATGACCTCACGCGAGATTCTCTCCGAGACACGCGACCGCATTGCGCGGGCGGCGAATGTCGTCCGCCGGATCATCGGCGTTCCCGACTACGACCGCTACGTAGCGCACGTGCATGCGCACCATCCGGAGTGCGCACCGATGACACGCGAGGAGTTCATCCAGCAGCGCTTGGTCGACAAATACAGCCGGCCCGGCGCGCGCTGCTGCTAGCCGCGTCCCGTCGCGCGGTGTGAGGGAATTTCACCACGAGCCGCCCGCCATGCGGGCGGCTCGTTGGTTTATGATCGCCGGCCGGTTCTCGCGGCGTAGCCGCGAACTCTTTACAACTTGCCCGACGAACGCGAACACCGCGGCCGGTGCGACGGTTGTACGCTAGGTGACCGTTCACCCTCCCCGGCCCGATCGATGCGCGCTCGGTTCCTCGCCACCATCGTCCTCGCCATCGCGCACGCCGCGCAGCCACCACATGACGTCGTGCGAGTGGCCGACGGCGTCTACGCGATCATTCGACACGATCCCGAGTCGTTCGGGAACAACGCGAATAGTCTCGTCGTGATCGGCGACAGCGGGGTGCTCGTCGTGGACGCGCAGTTCACGCGCGTCGCCACGCTACAGACGCTCGAGGCGATCAGACACCTCACGAACAAGCCGGTGCGTTACGTCGTGAATACGCACTGGCACGACGACCACGCCGCCGGCAATCAGGTGTATCGCGACAGCTTTCCGAACGTCGAGTTCGTGGCGCAGACCAACACGCGCGTCGACCTGGCGACGATCGGCGCCGAGAATCGGAAAGGAACGTGGAACGGCGCCGCGCCCTTCGCTGCGCGTCTCCGCCGGCTGCTCGATCAGGGGCTCGGGGCCGACAGCACGCCGACGACTCCGCGCGAGCGCGCCGCGCTCGAGAATGCCGTCACGATCATCGACCAATACATCGCCGACGCCGCCGGGTTTCGCGAGACGCTGCCGACGCGCACCTTCGATCGGTCGATGACGATTCAGCTCGGCCGGCGCGTCGTCGAGCTGCGGTGGTTCGGCGAGGCGAGCACACGCGGCGACGCCGTCGTTTATCTCCCGGCGGAACGCGTCGCGGCGGTGGGTGACCTGCTCGGCGATCCGGTGCCCTTCGCGTTCAATGCGCACGTCGCGGGCTGGATCTCCGTGCTCGATTCCATTCGCGCGCTCGGCGCGACTTCTCTAATGCCCGGGCATGGTCCGGTATTCCGCGGGGGCACCCATCTCGACTCAACGCGCGCGATGCTTGCTCGCCTGCGCGACGAAACATTCGCCGCGGCGCGCGAAAGCCAAACGCTCGACCAAATTCGGCGTCGCGTGACCTTGCGCGACTACCGCGATGCGATCGCCGGATCGGACAAATGGCTCAACGCAGCGTTCACCAGCTTTTTCGTTGCGCCGGCTGTGAGCGCCGCGTACGAGGAGTTCAAGAAGGCCGGCGTGTCAGACGCGCGGCAACCGTGAGCGCGACCGCGGCGACGAGCGCCAGGCTCGCGCCGAAGATGAACGCCACCGCCGATCCAAAGCGGTCCCACAACGCGCCGAACAAGATTGACGCCGGCAGCGCGCCGATGCCGATCGCGAGATAGTACCAGCCGTAGGCGATGCCCCGCCGCTCCTTCGGGACGACGTCGGCGATCAACGCGAGCTCGGCGCCTTCAGTCAGTCCAAAGAAAATTCCATAGGCGGCAAAGAGCGCCCAGGCATGCCAGGCCGCCGTCGCCCGCGAGAACAGGAAGTAGACCACCGCATAGACCAACCAGCCGGCGATCAGCGTCGGTCGTCGTCCGATGCGATCGGACAATGCGCCGCCGGGAATGTTGGAAATGCTTTTCACGCCGTTGAGCAGCGCCCAGAGAATCGGGGCGAGCGCCACCGAAACGCCCAACTGACGCGCGCGCAACAGCAGAAATGCGTCGGTCGAATTGCCGAGCGTGAATACGAAAACAATGACAAGGAACGTCCAGAAGGTAGCGCCCATGCGCTTCGCGCCGTGCAGCGTCGGCTGCGTCTTCTGCATCGCCGAGTGCTTCGCGACCTCCCGAACGCCGAAGATCGCGGTAAGCACGGCGAGGGCGCCGGGAATCGCCGCCAGCCAGAACACCGACCGCAACGACATGTGCCGCGTCGCGATCAGCCCGAACGCGATCAGTGGTCCGAGCAGCGCGCCCGCGTTGTCGGCGGCGCTTCGAAACCCGAACGCGCGGCCGCGGACGCTCGGATGGACGGAATCGGCGACGAGCGCATCGCGAGGCGAGTTGCGAATGCCCTTGCCAACCCGATCACTGACGCGAATCACGAGTACTTGAGTCGCGGTCTGCGCGATCGCGACGAGCGGACGCATCGCCGACGCCAGCGTGTAGCCCGCCACGATCAGCGGTTTGCGCCGCTGGATCCGGTCGGACCACCAGCCGCTGACCAGCTTGAGCAGCGCCGCCGTCGATTCCGCCGCGCCTTCGATCACTCCGATGAAACCGGGGTTGGCGCCGAGCACCGTCGTCAGGAAGAACGGCAGCAGCGGATAGATCATCTCGCTCGAGACGTCGGTAAAAAAGCTCACCGCGGCGAGCGCGTAGACGTTCCGCCCCAGTCGGCGCGACGAATGGTCCGGGTCGGTATCCGCTTCGGCGGAGGCGATCGAGCGCATGAATCCTCGAATCTACCACTTGCGTCGCACCGTCGTTCTGACCACTTGTTACCGATGACGATTCGGGCGCCCTCCCCGCCTGACACCCCGACTGTCCATCGGCGGCTCGCGCCCGCGCGCGCGCGGCTCGCCGCGCGCGACGACGCCATCGTTCGCTCGCAGATCACGATCGCGCAGATCGCCGCGCCGACCGGCGAAGAGCACGAGCGGGGCGGCTGGGTGTCCCGCCGGTTTCGTGATTGCGGCCTGTCCGACATTCACACCGACGACGCGGGCAACGTGATCGGACGGCGCGCCGGCGCGGATGACGTCGACCCCGTCGTCATCTGCGCCCACCTCGACACGGTTTTTCCGCGGACGACCGATCTCTCCGTGAAGCGCGACGGCGAACGCCTCATCGGACCGGGGATCAACGACAACGGCCGCGGCGTCGCCGTGATGCTCGCCCTCGCCGCGGAGATCGACGGCGCTCGGCTGCGCACTCGCCGACCCGTGGAGTTCGTGGCGACGACCGGCGAAGAGGGCAACGGTGATCTTCGCGGAGCGAAGCACTATTTCGCGTCGCGTGGCGGGGCCGCGCATGCGGCGATCGCCCTCGACGGCGCGGGCGACGAACGGATCATTCATCGCGCGCTTGGCTCGCGTCGCTTCCGCGTCGTGTTCACCGGACCGGGCGGCCATTCCTGGGCCGCGTTCGGCGTCGTCAACGCCGTGCACGCGGCCGCCGGAGCGGCGGCCCGGTTGGCGAACCTGCGCTTGCCCCACTCGCCGCGTACGACGTTGTCCGTGGGTCGCATCGGCGGCGGGCTGTCGGTGAACTCCATTCCGGCGTCGGCCTGGCTGGAGATCGACGTCCGCTCGTCATCGCGCCCGCAGCTCGAGGAGCTCGAGCGAACGATTCGTCGCGTCGCCGACGGCGCGGCCGAGGAGGAGAACGCGCGACGCGCTCCGGGAACGCCGGCGCTCGTCGTGCGCACCGACGCGATCGGCTCACGCCCGTGCGGCGAGACGCCGGTCGAGCACGACCTCGTCCAATCCGCGATCGACGCGACGCGTCTCGTCGGGCGTGACCCCGATCTTGCCCTCGCGTCGACCGATGCGAACATCCCGATCAGCCAAGGCATCCCGGCGATCGCGATCGGCGCCGGCGGTCGGGGTGGCGACGCGCACACACACAGCGAATGGTTCGACAACGTGCATGGGACGATCGGCGTCGCTCGCGCGCTCACGATCGTCATCTCCGCCGCCGGCCTCGTCGCCTGAGGGCGACGACCCGTCAGATCGTCTGCAGCGGCTCGACGCGATTCAGGGCTCGGCCGAGAAAGCGCATCGCGCCATACGTCTCGATCGCGAGCACGATCGACGCGACGATGAGCACGAACGCCAGACTCAGACCGCGCGACGCGTTCAACAAAAGGACCGACGTCCAGGCCACGATCATCGGCGGGACGAGCGCGATGCCCAGGGTGACGAGGTTGGCCATCATCGCCAACACGTTCTGTCCGAGCGCCTCGACTCCGGTGCTCACACCGGAGCCGAGCCGTACCCACGCCGGAAAGAGCACCGCCATTCCATTCTGAACCGTGATGAGCGCACCGTTGATCGCCAGCACCGCGATCGGCGAGGCGACAACGACGGCGAGACGAATCGACGCCGGAATCGGCTGACGCTCCGCGAGAAGGCTCGCGAAATACGAGATCACGACCAACACGAATTGGAGCGCCGCCATCGGCAGCGCCGCCGATGCCACTTCGGCGAACACCACGTGACTCGGCGCCACGGGGAGCGACTTGAGCATCGGCAAGTGCAGCATGTCGTGGCGAAGATCGTTGCGAATCAGACGGCCGCCGAACACGACCATCATGAGGGCGAACGTCGCGGCGGTCACCGACACGAACCCCGCCGTGTCGCCGCCGGCACTCGCCACCGCGGCGCCGAACGCGATCGCCATCGCCATCGGTCCGATGAACAGTCTGAGCTGCACCGTTCGGCGCAAGCACAGCATGTTCTTCCAAAGAATCGCCAGGGCGGGATGCCCTTTCGCGGCGAGACGAAACGTGGACCGTTCCGTTTTCGGTCCGGTGATCGTACCGAATGAGCGGCGTCCACGAAACGCCTCTACGCGGCGCGCGCGCTCGGCCGACGCTTCGATCGCCGCGTCTTCGAACGCGGCGTCGGTCCGCATCACCCACAGGAAATGCAACAAGAACATGCCAAACGCCGGGAGCACCGCCCACCGCCACTCGGCGATCGAACGCGCGAACGTCGGCGCGACGATGAGATGGAATGGGTAGAGACCGATCGTGGCCGGTTCGGACGACAGGACGTCGCTCAGGCCGGAAAAAAACTCGCCGATGCCGCGGCCCAGATAGCTCGAGCGGTGGACGACCAATCCGGCGACGATGAACAAGCCGATGAAGGCGAACGCCGCGATCGAATAGCGGTTGCGGCGCGCGCCGATGCGGCCGTGCTGTTTCCACGCCGCCTGAACGAGCGCGGCGCCCAAGCGGTGAAGGTTGAGCGTCGAGAACAGGATCCAGAGACTCACCGCGCGCAGCGGCGACGGCAGCAAGTTGCCGCCCCGGCGCAGCACGAAGACCCAGATCAGCGTGTTGATCAGGACGGCGATCTGCGCCCGAAAAAGCTTGAGGCCAATCAGCTGGCGGCGCGACAACGGCGCCGGAAACAGCATCGACACTTCGGCCTGCGAAAAGGCAAGCGCCGTCACGTCCGCGCCGAACACCCAGGCGCCGGCGAGCGTCAACACCATCAACAGCGTGATCAGCGTCTGGCTCGGACGGCCGAGCAAAAAATCGGCGGTCGCCCCGCGATTGGGCGACCGGAAGAGAAAGGACCAGATGTACAGCGAGCCGACGATCAGCGCCGCTGCATAGCGCGGGCTTCGCACGCGGCGAAACGCGCCGAGAAATCGGTTCCGCGCGCTCGTCCAGGTGAGATAGAAAAGCGCCTTCACGGCGCCTCCGCTCCACTGCTCGACCCCGTCTCGCCCGTCAACGAGAGAAAGACGTCTTCCAACGAGAGCCCGCTCAGCTCCGGATGCGCCACGATGATCTCGTCCATCGTTCCATAGGCGACGCACGCGCCCTGTCGCAGCACGAGAAGCTTGGAGCACAGTTCTTCGACGAGGTTGAGCAAATGCGAGCTCAGGATCACCGCCGCGCCGCGCGCTGCGCGCGCCGCGATCGTCGCCCGCATCCGTCGCATCCCGGCGGGATCCAACCCCGTCAACGGCTCGTCGAGGATGAGCGCCGACGGTTCGTGCAGCAGCCCGCAGGCGATCGCCAGCTTCTGTCGCATCCCTCGCGACAGCTCGCCCGGCAGCGACAGGCCCTTGTCGTTCAGCTCCATCTCGCCGAGTAGCACTGGCAGTCGCTCGTCGACGTCGGGAACGCCGTACATCCGCGCGATGAATCGCAGGTGCTCTTCGACGGAGAGATACTCGAACAGATGCGGCTCGTCCGGGATGAACGCGAGCGCCCGTTTGGCGGCGATGGGATCGTCGTCCAGCGTGTGGCCGGCGATCGTGATCGTTCCGTTCGTCGGGGTGATGATGCCGGCGAGGCAGCGGAGCGACGTCGTCTTCCCCGCGCCGTTCGGCCCGACGAGGCCAAGCACCTCGCCCGGCGCGACGTCGAAGGTGACGTTGCGCACGGCCGTGAAATCGCCGTACAGCTTGGTGAGACCCTGGGCCGAGATCACTGGAGAGGCGCTAAGCGCGCACCTTGACGACCGAGTGATCGCTCACGTTGATCTGGCCCCGTACGCCCTCGACGACCGCGGCGTCGCCGATCAGCGAGTTCGTGAGACTAGAGTTCGTGACCGTCGAGCCGCTGCCGACAATCGTGTCACGCAGCTCGGATCCTTCGAGCCGGCTCCCGGCGCCGATCGCCACGTTCGGGCCGATGGTCGCGTCGGCCATCACAACGTCGTCCTCGATGTAGACAGGGTCGATCACCCGCACGCTCGCGGGCAGCGTCGACGGCCGGCGCGCGCGTCCCTTCTCCAACATGATTCGGTTCGTCTCGAGCAGGGTTCCCTGCTCGCCCGCGTCGTACCACCCCTCGACGTCGATCACTTTGATCTTGGCGCCGTGATCGATCATGTACTGGTACGCGTCGGTGAGATAGTACTCGCCCTTGTTCTTCGGCTGCCGGAGTGTCCAGTCGATTCCTTCGTAGAGCAACTTCCAATTGCGGATGTAGTACAGGCCGATGTTGGCCCGCTTCGAGATCGGCGTCGACGGCTTTTCGACGATCTTCGTCATGTTGCCGTCCTGATCGGTCACCACGACGCCGAATCGCTGGTAGTCCTCCACCGTCTTGACCCAGATGATGCCGTCGGCATCCGTCCGGTTCACCACCGACAGGTCCGCGTCGAAGATCGTGTCGACGAAGATGATGAACACCGGCTGGTCGACGTAGTCCCGCGCCAGCGCGACCGCCCCGGCCGTCCCGTCCTGGACCTTCTGCTCGATGAATACGGCGTCGAAGGGATACTTCGCGCGCGCGTACTCTTCGACCTTCTCTTTCAGATGGCCGGTGATGTAGATGACCTGCTCGACGTTCCCCAGCCGCTCCAGGTCTTCCATCACATAGTCGATCACCGGCTTCCCGGCGATCTTGAGCATGGGCTTCGGCGTGATGTGCGTGTGCGGCCGGAGCCGCGTCCCCTTGCCCGCGAGCGGGATGATGACCTTCATGGCGCGCTCGTTCCTTCGCGACCATAGCGATCCTTCAGACGGACCACGTCATCGAGATGCGGCGTCGAAACCTCGAGAATGTCGCAGTCGGTCACCGCTTCCATCTGGTGAATCGTGCCCGGCGTTATCCGGAAGGCCTCTCCGATCTTCAGGTCGACGTCCACCGGTTGGTCGTTCTCCCAGATGCGGTAGATGAGCTTCCCTGAAAGAAGATAGACCGTCTCGTCCTTCACGTTGTGATACTGAACCGAGAGCGCCTGGCTGGCCTTGATGTGGAGGATCTTGCCGACATAGGCGTCGGTGTGCGCCCAAATGGTCTCGTGCCCCCACGGCTTCGGCACATGCTTGATCGTCGCGCGTCCGCTCATCGGCTTCCGGGATAGGAGGTAGTCCGACAAATAAAAACCCGGAGGTTTGCGAATGGTAGAACGCGCCATTTCACGGATTTAACCGGCTCTGTCCGGCATGCTCCCTGCTCTTCAGCGGCCCGATGATCTTGGCACCGCGGCATTTCCAGCGTCTGACGGCGACGATCGGCCTCTTTACCCGATACGGGTTGGCCGATTTCGCAAAGCAGCAGGGACTCGAGGGCCTGCCCCACGAGGCGGAATCCGGCGAAGACTTCAGCGGGTCGCCGGACCGCGCCCTGGCGTTCCGCAAGCGACTGGTCGAGCTGGGACCGGCATATATCAAGCTCGGCCAGGTGCTCTCCACACGCCCCGACCTGCTTCCCGAGTCCTACATCCGCGAGCTGGAAAAGCTGCAGGACGACGTCGACCCGATTCCGACGAACGACGTCGTGGGCATCATCGAAGACGAGCTGCACGCGAGGCTCAGCAAGCTGTTCGCCGCGTTCGACGAAGAGCCGCTCGGCACCGCCAGCCTCGGCCAGGTGCACGCCGCCGAGCTTCGCGACGGACGACCCGTTGTGGTCAAGGTCCAGCGGCCGAACATTCGAAATCCGTTGGCCGAGGACATCGCCTTCTTTCACGAGCTCGCGGGCTTCCTGTCCGAGCACACCAAGGCCGGCGAGCGCGTCGACATGGTTGGAATCGTGCAGCAGCTCGAGCGGGCGCTCGCCGATGAGCTGGATTATCG
>DATLPC010000209.1:0-5214 GCA_035535975.1 Gemmatimonadaceae bacterium
GCCCATGACCTCGGGCGTGAGCGGCGACGGCGACGCGTGCTCCATCGCCGGGCCGCGTGACACGCTGACGCCCGTGTCGCCGATAGCGCCGATCAACCCGGCGCGGACGTCGGCGGGATCGTGGCCCGGCGCCATGCGACAATTGACGTTCGCCGTGGCGGTCTGCGGCAGCGCGTTCCGCGCATGTCCGCCCGAAAGCATGGTGGCGACGCACGTCGTGCGCAGCATCGAACGATAGCGCGGATCGCGCGACAACGTCGCCGACGCTTTCGCATCGCCCGGGTTGGCAACGATGGCGCGCATCGCCGCGCCCATCTCCGGCGTCTCGATCGCAGCCGTCTTGCTGAAGTATGCCTTGGTGACTTCGTTGAGCATGACCGGGAACTGATAGGTCGCTATGTGCGTCAACGCCTGGGCGAGCTGGTAGATCGCGTTGTCGTCGCGCGGCACCGACGAGTGTCCCCCGCGGTTTGCTGTCGAGATGGTGAAGTTCGCCGACACCTTCTCGGCCGCGCCAACGGAGTTGATGAACGGTTTGCCATCGCGTAGCGCGCCGCCGCCGCCCTCGTTGAGCGCGTACGCCGCGTCGATCAAATCCTTGTGGTTGGCGAGCAACCAACGAACGCCGTTCGAGCCGCCGCCTTCTTCGTCGGCGGTGAGTGCGAGGATGATATCGCGATCGGGGACATACCCTTCTTTCTTGAAGCGAAGGAGATTGGCGACGAAGATCGATCCCATCGCCTTGTCGTCGCCGCTGCCACGGCCGTAGTAGTAGCCGTCTCGCTCGGTGAAGACGAATGGGTCGAGGTCGGCCGACCAATCGCTCTTCAGTGCCTGCACCACGTCGAGGTGGGCGAGCAATAGGAGCGGCTTGCGCGCGCCGCTGCCGTGATAGCGAACGACCAGATTCCCTTTCTCTGGTCGCGGACCGCCTTGGAAGATGTCGCTCGCCGGAAAACCCGCGTCGACGAGGCGTTTGGCAATCGCGTTGGCCGCGACGGTTGTACTGCCCACAGAGTCGACGGTATTGATCTCGACTAGCTGCTTATAGATGTCGTGGGCGAGCTGCTGATTCGGCGACAGCGCGGCGCCTTGTTGGGCCTGCGCGGAAAGCATCGCGGGGACAACAAGCGTGACGACTCCAACAACGGTCCGACGCATCAAGCACTCCAGTTGCGGGTGGATGCATCGAACGTTGTAGCGCGGTATCGCTTTGGGCTAGTGAGCTCGGAATCAGGTTCCGCCGGCCAGGCGCTTGCGAATGTCGCGAGCACCGGCGGAAACACCCATCGCCACGCCGCCGCCAAACAGGAGCGCCGTTCCGCCACCGACCAGCGGAAGAAGCCACACGACGGGCGTCGCGATGGCGACCGCGGCCGCGCCGGCGAGCACTGGGACGATTGCTTTGTGGACGCCGTCCACGTACCGCAGCTTGTTCTGCGTGAACTGGCGCGCTTGCCAATATCCGAACAACGCGGACCCGCCGGCAATTGCCGCGGTCGCGAGAGACGCAATGAGATGGAACACGCTGACCTCCAAGTGACGTGCACAACGATGGTAACATATACGTGTCGGTTGTCCGGGAGTTTCACGTCCGCGCTGGTCCCGCGTTCCGCCGACGCGTAGCTTTGGCTGGTCGACGCCGACGCGCTCAGCCGCTTCCGGCCCTTCCCTCACCGCTTCCCGGGTTTCTCGCGCCGCTATGGTCACTCTGCGAGTCATTCGTCACGGTCGCAACGAGCAGGTGCTGGCCGAATGCTTGAGCACCGCCATCCCGGCGAGAGGCGAAGTCGTGCAGCTGGATACGCTCGACGCGAGCGGCGAACAATCTCGTCCGAGCACGCTGTGGCGGGTCGTATCGGTGACGCTGCACGTCCCTTCGCTCGCTTCGTCCGAGCCTCGCGACGGAGCTCGGCTCGCCGTCAAGCTCGTCGAAGTCGCTGTGCTGCCAGACGTCGCGCTCGTGCCGGACTTCGAGGCCGCAGCGGCGCAAATCCTGTCCGAGTCGAAGATGTGACTCTGCTCGGAGCTGGTCCGCAATGACCGCATCACAACGCGAGATGTACAGCGTGACGCAGGAACTGCCGCCGCATTTGCGCGACTGGCAGTTGCCCCCGGGATGGAGTTGGGGCGCCGAAGGACTGAACACGCAACATCGTCACTATCAAGAATTGATCGACGCGCTCGGCCGCTCGTTGTCGCTCGTCAGCGCGCCGGATCCGGCGCACAACGCGTGGCTCGAGGCGGAGGCGCGTCATCTCGCGCACCGGAATCACACGGCGATGCCCACGACGTACCATTATTGGGCGTCGTTCTCCGAAAGCCGTCGCGGACCCGGCTATCTGCGTCGATGGATCGCCGGCGAAACCATCGGCGCGCGGATTCGACGCATGGGCACCGACGACGTCCCCGGCGTGCTTCGCTTGATGCGCGAGATCGGCTCGGCGCTCAGCTACCTCCACGATCTCGGCACGGTCCACGGGTGCATGTCGCCGGAAACCGTGTGGACCACGCCGATGGGGCGACTCTGGATCATCGGCTGGCAATGGGCGATGCCGCTGAGCGAGATCCCGCCCGGTCTGTTTCCGGATTTTCGCTTCATGCCGGTCCCCGAGGAGTGGGCGGACGGCAGTTGGACGCCGACACCGCTCACCGACCAGTGGCAGCTTGCTGCAATCTGTTTCGCCATCCTGACCGGCGAGGTGCCCCCATCGAGCGAATTGCCGCCGATCACACTTTTACGTCCCGATTGTCCTCAGGCCTTGGCGACAGTGATCGATCGTGCGCTCCGTCCAGACCCGACACAGCGGTATCCGTCGATGGCGGCGATGTTGCGCGCCGTCGACCGCATCGCGGGAAGTCGCACCATGGTCATGCTCGCGGGTGATGAGCCGGGAACGGCATACACGACGGAGTCGGCCGAAGTGCAACTTCGCTGGGCCCTTGCCGACGACTATGAGGTGCTCGCCGCGCTCGGCACAGGATCGTTCGGCTCGGTATGGCGCGTACGAGATCTCACATTGGGTCGCGAAGTGGCACTCAAACTCCTCCATCCGCATGTCGCCCGCGACGAGCGGATGGTTGGACGGTTTCGCCGCGAGGCGAGGCTCGCCGCGCAGCTCGCGCATCCTGCCATCGTTCCGATCTTCGATTGGGATAGTCGAGGCGATGTCGCGTGGTACACGATGGAGCTCGCCGAGGGCGGCTCGGTCGCCGATCTCGTGGCGCGGTCAGGGGCGCGGCCGTTGACCGAGATCGCGCCGCAAGTGGACTTCATTCTCAGCGGGCTCTCGGCTGCGCACTCGGTCGGCATCATCCATCGCGACCTCAAACCGGAGAACGTGCTCATCGATCGGTATCGCCGGTGGCGACTCGCCGACTTTGGAATCGCGAACGTGAGTGGCGAAGAGCTCACCGGCGCGTCAGGAACGCCGGCGTTCGCGGCGCCGGAGCAACTGCTCGGCGAGGCGCAGGAAGCAGCGGCGGATTGTTTTTCTGTCGCGGCCATCGTCGCGTACGCGATGAGCGGATTACCGCCGTTCGGCGACCGTGATACCGCGACGATCCTCGCGCGGGAGTTGCGCGGCGAGGTCGATCTCTCGACGTATCCGCCGGAGATCGCGGATTGGTTGAAACACGGCTTGGCCGCGACAGCGTCCGAGCGATTCGAGGACGCCGCGGCGATGCAAGCCGCGTGGCGCGACGCCGTTCAGGCCGTGTTCGAGCGCGAGCGACAGGTGCCATGGTGGCGCCGCTGGTTCGGCGCCGATGGCGCGGGAGTCGCGTGGACAGGAGACTCTCTCTTCACAGCGTGACGGTGTCCGATGGCGATCGAGACAATCAATCCGGCGACAGGCGAACGTCTCTGTCAGTATCCGGCGCTCACTGACCGAGAAATCGACGACAAGCTGGACGTCGCCCACCGCGCCGCGCGAAGCTGGCGCGAGACGCCGGTCGACGAGCGCACTGGCGTCCTTCGCCGCGCCGGTGAGCTGCTCGAGGAGCGCGCGATCGAGTACGGCCGGCTGATGACGCTCGAGATGGGCAAGCCCGTTCGCGCGGCGATCGACGAAGCCAAGAAATGCGCGACGGCCTGTTACTTCTACGCCGACCACGCGGCCGCGTTTCTCGCCGACGAGGATGTCGATATCAAGAATGGGCGAGGCTACGTCGCGTTCGAGCCACTGGGCGTCGTCCTCGCGGTCATGCCGTGGAATTTCCCGTTTTGGCAGGTCATTCGCTTCGCTGCGCCGGCGCTCGCGGCAGGCAATGTCGGATTGCTCAAGCATGCCTCCAATGTTCCGCAATGCGCGCTCGCGATCGAACAATTGTTCGAGGAAGCCGGGGCGACGGGCGGCGCGTTCCAAACTTTGCTCATCGGCTCGGAGGCAATCGCGGACATCTTGGCGGACGATCGGGTGGCCGCCGCAACGCTAACGGGAAGCGAAGCTGCCGGCAGCAGTGTGGCTTCGATCGCGGGCAAGCACATCAAAAAGACAGTGCTGGAGCTCGGAGGCAGCGACCCGTTCATCGTCATGCCGAGCGCCGATTTCGACGCCGCCGTCAAGACAGCCGTCGCCGCGCGCGCGATCAACAACGGACAATCGTGCATCGCGGCGAAACGATTCATCGTCGCCGACCCGATCGCGGAGCGCTTCACCGACGCGTTCGTCGAGCGCATGCGGGCACTGGTCGTGGGCGATCCGATGAGCGAACGCACCAACATCGGGCCGTTGGCGACGGAGCAGATCCGACGAGACCTACACGATCAAGTCACTCGCGCGGTCGCGGCCGGCGCGAAGATTCGATTGGGCGGCCGGGCGCGCGAGGGCGCCGGGTTCTTTTACGAGCCCACAGTTCTCACCGATCTCTCGCCCGATTCACCTGTGCTGCGCGAGGAGACGTTCGGTCCACTCGCCGCGATTGTTCGGGCGCGCGACGCCGACCACACGATCGAGATCGCGAACGACTCTCGGTTCGGCCTCGGTGCCGCGGCGTGGACTCAAGATGCAACCGAGAAAGAACGGTTCGCGCGCGGTCTTGCCGCCGGAACAGTTGTGATCAACGGGATGGTCGCGTCGGATCCGCGGTTCCCATTCGGCGGAATCAAGAAATCGGGCTACGGACGCGAGCTGAGCGCGTTCGGATTAAGAGAGTTCGTAAATATCAAGACGGTGAGGATTCAGGCGCCGGCGGAGACGTCGGCGTCGTCAG
>DATLPC010000210.1:0-21402 GCA_035535975.1 Gemmatimonadaceae bacterium
AACAAGATCGGCATGCCACGCATCGAACGGTGGGACACGATGCTGACCAAACGATTGCGCGACGGATTGGCGCGCGTTCCCGGAGCACGAATCTCCTCACCCGAAGATCCGCGGCTTGCATCCGCGATCACCACGTTTCGCGTAGACGGTGTGAAAGCCAAAGCGCTGCAGGACGCGCTCTGGGTTCGGCGCGTGCGCGTGCGTCCGCAGAGCGACGCGCGCGGCGTTCGACTCTCCGCGCACATCTATATGAGCCCGGCCGACGTCGACACGGTGCTCGACGTCGCGTCGTCGCTCGGGAAGTAGCCGGCGTGATTCAGGCGCTCGCGCTCGGCTGCGCGATGGTTGGCGCCGTGGAGCATCCGGCGTCGTCGCTCAACTGCCTCACACTATTTCCGACGCCGGACCTCGCGGTCTCGGGCACTATCGCCCTCCGTCCTGTGGCTTCGCCGTTCGGCGTCGGGGTGACCGTCGACGGACGACCGCGCTACCACCTGGTAGCCGACATCGCCGGCCTCCCCGATCCACATTCACTCGGCCCGTACTCGACCTACGTCGCGTGGGGCTACACGCTCGCCCTCGACAGCGCTGTAAAGCTTGGCCCCGTGCGCAATGGACGCGTCGATCTCGGTGAGTTGAATTATGTCCAGTTCCGCGTGCTGATCAGCGCCGAACGCTCACCCGGTGTGGTGCGACGCACCGGCCGCCTCGTCCTGCGCGGAACGTCGCCCAGCGCGCGGCTGCTGATGCATCGCGACTTTACGACGCCGGCGTCGCCGGGCATGTTGCGCGACGCGTCGCGCGGCGCGGATGTCGCGATGTCCGGACACGCGATGCAGCACGACGAGATGGCGGCGAGTGTTGGATGGCGTATGCCGCCGATGCCGCCGAGAATGGCGATGATGCCGGGCATGAGCGGACTCGCACCGAGTACCGGTTCCTATTTGCCTTCGACAACGGCGACAGGTGTACCCTTTCGCGTCATCCGACTGCGCGACGGCGATACGCTGACGCTGACCCCGCGTCCGTTCACGACGACAATCGCCGGGAAGTCCGTCACTCTGCTCGGATACGACGGGATGCTGCCGGGCCCTCAGCTCGAGGTGCCGCAAGGCGCTCGCGTCACGGCGCGTGTGACGAACAGGCTCGACGCTCCGACGTCCATTCACTGGCACGGCATCCGCCTCGACAACGCATTCGATGGAGCGGTCGGAGTGACCCAGGCGGCGATCGAGCCGCGCGACTCCTTTACGTATCGGCTGCGCTTTCCCGACGCGGGCTTCTATTGGTATCACCCGCACGACCGCGAGGATTTGCAGCAGGGCCTCGGGTTGTACGGTACGATCCTCGTCCGCTCGGCGGATCCGCACTACTACAACGCCGTGCATCGCGAATCCGTGCTCGTGCTGTCCGACATCCTCATGGACGACCGGGGTCTCATTCCGTTCGGGGCTGGGGCGGCCACGCACGCGCTCATGGGACGGTTCGGTAACACGCTGCTCGTGAACGGCGAGACGAACTATTCGCTCGGCGTCGATCGCGGATCGGTCGTGCGCTTTTTCATCGCCAACGCGTCGAGCTCGCGCGTGTACAACCTTTCGTTCTCGAACCCTCGAGTGCGAATCAAGGTGATCGCGGGAGATGCCGGCAAGTTCGAGCACGAAGCATGGGTCCAAAGCGTCGTCGTCGGCCCCTCGGAGCGGTACGTCGTCGAGGCGCGCTTTCCGGACTCCGGCAGCGTCGCGCTCGTCAACCGCGTCCAGGCGCTCGACCACATGATCGGCTCCTATTCACCTGAAACGGACACGCTCGGCGTCGTCCATGTCGGTGACAAAGCTGCTGTTCCCTCGTATGCTCAATCGTTCGCCACGCTCCGGTCGAACGGCGGCGTCGGCGGTGAGCTCGACCGGTTTCGCGCTCTGGCGCGCGGGCCGGATCGCGAGCTGGTGCTGACGATGCGAGGCGAGGGCCTTCCCGCCGCCGTCGCCAACATGCTGCTTGGTATCAACGCGGCGATGGAATGGAACGACGGGATGCCGATGATGAACATGGTGTCGACCAGCAACGAGATCCGCTGGGTCATGCGCGACCCGGCGACCGGCAAGGAAAACATGGACATCGACTGGAGCTTCCGTCGCGGCGACGTCGTGAAGCTCCGCATCGTGAACGATCCGTCGTCGCCGCACGCGATGCAGCATCCGATTCATCTGCACGGCCAGCGCTTCCTCGTCTTGACTCGCGACGGCGTACCGAGCGAGAATCTCGTCTGGAAGGACACGGCGATCATACCCGCCGGTGAAACGGTGGAGCTGCTCGCCGACATGTCGAACCCGGGGCGCTGGATGATCCACTGTCACATCGCCGAGCATCTGACCGCGGGCATGATGGCGGCTTTTACCGTCGAATAGACCGGAGCCGTCATCTCGCGTCGCGGATGACTCAACGCCAGGAGCAGCCATGCGTCGTTCTCTCCTCTTCGCCGCCACCCTCGCTACCGCGACACCGATCGGTGCCCAGGGCCGCAGTCTCCCACCCGCGGTTCGCGACTACGTCTCGGTGGACGCGCCCGTGGTCGCGATCACCCACGTCAAACTGGTCGACGGAACGGGCGCCGCGGCGAGGGTCGATCAAACAATTCTGATTAGCGGCGAGAAGATCTCGAACGTCGGCCCCTCGGCGAGCGTGACGGTGCCGAGCGGTGCACGCGTCATCGACGGGACGGGCAAAACCGTCATTCCCGGCATCATCGGACTGCACGACCACATGTACTACGGGGGCATGCAGTTCATGGGGGCCAGCTATCCACGCCTCTTCCTCGGCGCCGGAGTCACCACCATCCGAACGACCGGCAGCGTCGATTCGTATCAGGAGCTCAATCTCAAGCGGCGGATCGACTCGCTCCTCACGCCGGGACCGAACATCGTCGTCACCGGCCCATACTTGCAGGGCTCAGGCGTCGGGCCGGGCGCGATGCATCCGCTCTCCGGCACGGAGGACACTCGCCGCATGGTGCGCTATTGGGCCGAGGAAGGCGTGACGTGGTTCAAGGCCTACACACAGATCTCGCGCGCCGATCTCGCGGCGGCGATCGACGAGGCGCACAAGCATGGCGTCAAGGTGACGGCGCATCTTTGCTCGGTCGGCTTTCGCGAGGCCGTCTCGCTTGGCATCGATCAGCTGGAGCACGGGCTGCTGACCAACAGCGAGTATTACAGTGGCAAGAAGGTCGACCAGTGCCCAACGGTGAGCGATACGGTGATGTACGGCGCGCTCGACATCGACAGTCCCGACGTCCGGCGCACCATCCAGGAAATGGTGACGCACCACGTCGCGATGACGTCCACGCTCGATGTGTTCGAGTTGTCGTCGCCGAGTCGCGTCCCGAGAGACCAGCGCGTCCTCGACGCCGTGTATCCCGCCATGTCGCAAGGGATCTCACGGTTCTACGACAGCGGGAAGACCGCGCACGACAGCGTTCAGCGCGCAAACTTCAGGAAGTCGATGGACTTCGAGCGCGCGTTCGTAAAGGCGGGCGGGTTGCTCGGCGCCGGATCGGACCCGTGCTGCTTGAGCTCGATCGCGGGCTACGGCGACCAGCGCAACTACGAGCTGCTGGTCGAGGCGGGCTTTACGCCGGAGCAAGCGATTCAGATCATGACGGCCAACGGTGCGAAGATCCTCGGCTTCGACAAGTGGCTCGGAACGGTTCAGCCGGGAATGCAAGCGGATCTCGTCGTGATCGCCGGCGATCCGGTTCGAACGCCCGCCGAGATTCGAAATACAGAAATTGTTTTTCGTCGCGGGATCGGGTTCGATTCAGCGAAGTTGAGGGAATCGGTGAAGGGGATGGTAGGTCTGCGCTGAGGCGTTCCGTGCGGAAGGAGCTACCGATGGACCGGAAATGGCTGTCGCGCTTTGCGCGCGGGATCTTGGTGGTCTCGCCGATCCATCTGGCGTTTCTCCACTCGGCCGACGCGAGCGTGGTGGTGTCCGCGCCGGTGCCGACGGGTGCGCGGTGCGATTCAATCCAATACCGTTTCGTCGACGACGGCGCGCCGGCGAACGCGCGACGCTATCGGAACCCGCAAAACGGCCAGTCGTACGCGCTCCGCGATTCGATCGTGTTGGACGGACGTGGCATCGTCCAGATCGAGGTTCGGCCGCGTCGCGTCGGTACGGACACGACCTGGGACGTCATGGCCCGACTCACGCCTGCGGGTACGAGCGCGCTGGAGGCGGCGACGGCAGGCCATATCGGGTCCATGATCGCCGTGCTCGTGGGCGACGAGATCGTCCAGACTGCGATCATTCAAGGCACCCTGCGCACAACGGTGATCCCGATCCGCACAGACCTGTCGTCGCGCCACGAAGCTGATTCGCTCGCCCTCAAAGCGCGTCGCGGGGGCGCGGGCTGCGCGGCTCCGAATCGCACCCCCACGTGAAGTCGCTACATCGACGGAGCAGCGTTTGTAATCAGATACGTCGTCGCCCAGCTCGCGTAGTAGTGCGAGCCGTCGTACCCGACGGCGCCCATGAGCGGAAAGCCCGTCGCGGCCTGGATCGCAGCCAAGCGGCGCAAGACTGGAACCCTCGGATCACTCGCCGGAAGCGCGTTGGCCAACTCGCCCATCGACGTGGCGCGTACGAACGCGAGTCCCACAATGTGCGACTTCGACGCAACCGCGGCAGGATTCTTCACGAACTCCGGACCGAGTCCCTTGGTGAGCGGACGAAACTCCGCGGAATACAGTTGCGGCAGGAACGCGTCGAGCCAGGGAAGAAACGAGTCGCGATCCATGAGCTGGCCCATGATCGCCGCCTCCATGAGACAGGGCGACGCAAAGTCACTCGGCCCGGGTTCCGCCGCGGTGTTGCAGCGGATATCGCGCTTGAACAGCCGGTCGGCCGACGCCCGGATCTCGGCCTCCAGCGCGGGATCGAACGACCGCGCGTAGCCGAGCGCGTTATCCATCGCCATCGCGGTATTCGGATGGACGCCGGTGCGGACGGGCTGCTGTAGTCCCTTGAGATAGGTGATCATTCGCTCCGACATGTAGCTCGCCATCGGCTGAATGTTGGCGGCCCATCGCACGGCATCGGAGTCGTTCCACGAGCGCAGCTCGTACTGGAGACGGAGAAGCCACGCGTATCCGTACGGCAGCTCGAAAGTGCCCGCACCCTTAAAGAACTGTAAATCACCGGCGATGTTGCTCGCGCTGAAGTGATCGTTCAGTTTCTGGCGAATCGCCGGCGCCGTCGGGAGATCGGGGAAGGTCTTGAGAAGTCTCACCAGCGTCCACGCCGAATTCACCGCCGAATGCCAGTCATAGCATCCGTAAAACGCCCGGGTCGTTTCGTAGTCGGCAACGGGCGTGAACGTCGCTTCCCAGAGATATGGGACGGCGTTTGGCCGCGGTTGCGGGTGATCCATGCACGACAGCGGCATCGTCGAGAGTTGCAACGCGGTCGTCCGGTCCAACGGATGCGGTGCGATCGCCGGGAGCGACGCGTAGAAGGATGCGAGATCGCTGAATACCGGATCGCTTTTCGGACGAGCGACGCCGGCTTGCACCGTGGTTTGTGCGAGCGCGGTGAGTGGCCAAGCTCCAATCATCGCTACTGCTCTCAGGAGTCTGATCATTGCCGCACCGTCCGTCGTTCGTCGCCCATCGCCGATAGATACAGAAGCGCCTGCGCGGGAAGCCACGATAGTCCCGCCTGATCATCCCGCATCAGCTCGAAGCCTCGCTCGGCTTGAATGGCCGAGAGTCGGTGCCAGGCCACAACGCGTGGATCGGTCGCCGGGAGCGCGCGAGCGATGCGCTCCATCGACTGGGCGCGGGAGAACGACAAGCCGGCGAGTCGAGCGCGCTCGGTAGCAAGCGCGGCGGCCGCCGCCGCCGCTGTTGCGGCTCGCCCGGCCGGAGTCGTGTCGATGGCAACCGCGACCGCCGGCGGTTGTTGCGGCGGGGGAGCGGCCGTCGGAATGGCGATCGCTTCGGTGAGCGGCGCGAAGCGACCGGATTGGAGCGGGGGAAGCACCCGGTCCAACCAGGCGGCGTACGCTCGCGGCTCGAGCACGCGAGACATGAGCGCCGCTTCACTCAAGCACGGCGAGACGATCACCGCGCCGCCACCACCGAATGGTGTCGGCGGCGGAGCCCCGCGCGCGGACGCGGTCAGGTCGTTTGGCGTCGTCGGCTGGCGTCGGGAGCTGTCCGCGTTCGCTGCACGACCGCCTCCTGACCCACCGCCTCGACCTCCGCGACCGCCGGCGGCGGCAACGACCCGCTCGGATTGTGTCGAACAGGTGGAATCCGACAGATAGAACCTTCTCGCCGTCGAAACGATCGCGCCACGCAACTTCGTGTCGTGAGCGACGTCGGCGTAGTCGAGCGCAAGCGTCATGTTGAGCGCGGTGTTGCCTTGGGCGCCCGTGCGAATCGGCTCGACCAGTTTGGTGAAATACGCGCCGAGGCTGTCGGCCATCCAGGTCGCGAGCGGCGTGATGTTCGCCGACCAGCGTTTCGCCTGCGTGTCCGGCCACGTATGCAGCGCGGACGCCAGCTCGAGCAGCCAGGCAAATCCGTACGGACGTTCGAACAACCCCGTCTGATTGGCCGACGGAATAGGGTTGATCGCCTCTGCCGTCGCTCGGAAGAACGAGAGCTCTCCCTCGAGATTCGCGCGGCCGAGGTGGGCGTTGAGCTTCTCGCGCGTGAGGTCGGTGAGCGTCGTGCGCGGGTATCGTTTGAGAACGCTAATCACCGCCCACGTCGATGACACGGCCGAGTGCCAGTCGTTGCAACCCCAGAATGCGCGCAAGCGGTCGTGGTCGTTCATGAGCGTGTAGCTCGCGACCCAGAAGTATCCGGCGCCATTATTGGTAGCGGCAGGTCCGGGCGTTCCAGTCGAGCCGCGGGCCGGGCCGTTATTGGTCGAATCGGCCGCGCCGGCGCCGCGACCGCGCATGCTGTCCGCGAGCGCGTTGGCGCGGCCGCTTCCGCGGGCTCCAGGCTTCGCCTGGAGCCGGTCGAGACATGACAGCGGGAGAGCGCCCAACCAGAGCGCTAGCCGTTCGTCGAATTGGCGCGGCGCGATGGTCGGTAGATTCTGTAGCAGCTCCGGGAGGTCCCGAAAATCGGACCGAAGCGGAAGGGTGTCGCGGCGAGCTGTCGGCTGTTGAGAGGGCACCGGCCGCACAGCACACACTATGGAGAGGCAGGCTACGACGAGAGCGCCGCGGCCTGAACGGCACTGCGGAATGCGAGATGAAGACATTGTCACGGATCCGATCACGGACTTACCTCTCGCAGCCGTTTCGCCGAGGACGCCGCGAGATCGTCGACTCTGGCCTTGCGCGGTCGCGGACAATCGTACGGGATCGGCCGTTGTATCGCAACGCGCTCGAACCGCGGCTGGCGCGGTTTCCGCAGTGCCCCCCCGTCCCGCCGGCTATTGTTGCAACGGAACCTCGACCCACGTGAAGACCTTTCCGTCCTTCGCCTCGGGATTGATCGTCAGCCGCACATACTCCGTTCGGCTCGAGCTGCCATTGACGACGAGGCGCGTCACGTTGGAAGCGACCGGCGTATTCGGGTGCAGGGCGAAAAGCGGCGACGCCGGTGTGAACGGCTGGTCGATGCGGAAGACGTGCGAGTCGCCCTCGAGCAGGAGAACGGGCTTGCCAAACTGCTGGGCAAGCGTGCCGATCTGAACGACGATCGGATCGAAGGCGCTGAGCGGTGAGGTGGCGTCCCACATGTCCGCCTGCAGTCCGAGAACGACGGCCTTGGCATTCTTGGCTCGATCGAACGCGCGTTCGATCCAGTCGTGATTCGCCTTCGTACGCGTTGCCCGCTCCTGCGCCTGGGACGGATAGTTCGCGGCATCAGCCGGGAGCGGAAGCCCCCACGAGACCAGATCGTCGTTGCTCCCCGTGATGTTCAATGTCGCGAAGACGACGTCGCCCTTGGTCCACATCACGTTCTCGACGTACTGTCGGTTCGACGGGTCCGGATCGACCTGCGCCTGACTGATCACATCCGTGAAGTTGATCCCGAGCGTTTGGCCGACGACGGGGAAAAAGACCTGACGGACCCTGATCAGCCGCTCGGTGGGGGTGTACAGGCCATTGTTCTTCGAGGCCTGGTGACAATCCGTCCACTCGTTGTCGCCGGGGGTGTAGACCAGCGGGCTGACGAACCGGTCGAACTGGTGGCGAATGTCGTCGAAGTACGCGTTCGAGCAATCCGAGTTCGATCCCGCCTTGATGTCGCCGAGGTGGATGGTGCGCTCGATCGTGGGATCGGCGTTGATCTCGTCGACGAGATGCGGCATGTCGGCGCGCTTCGCGGGGCCGTACGGGAAATCGCCGATGACGGCGATCGAGATGTGGCCATTGTTCGCGTCTTTCGCGGCGGAGGGCTTCCCCGATGGGGTGAGCGGCGGCGTCGCCGCCGGGTCGTTGCTGCAGGACACCGCGACAAACGTGAGCGCGACGGTGAACAGCGAGATTGCGGATACTCTCTTCATGTGCGTTGCCGGGTTGAGGTTGCTGAAGATGACCGGCGCGCACAATCCACTCGGCTCGTCAAAGATTTGTCTCGACGACGATACCAATTCGTCACACTGTCGCGCCGGCGAGCTAGCCGCTTCTCCGCTCGCCACGTACGTTGTTGTCGCTGTTCCTCTCTCCCGTCAGCCCACCCCCGCAAACATCCCATGTGCGGAATCACCGCGGTCCTCTCGCGGCGATCGTCGATCGACCCCAAAACGATGCTTGCTGGCATGTCGGCACTGCGGCACCGCGGGCCGGACGGACAGCAGTATTGGATGTCGACGGACGGACGCGCCGCGCTCGGTCACACGCGTCTGTCGATCATCGACCTCACCACGGGCGATCAGCCGATCTCGAACGAAGACCGGACGATCCACATCGTCGTGAACGGCGAGTTCTATGACTTCGAGCGGACGCGCGCTGAGCTCTCGGCGCGCGGTCATCGGTTTCGTACGAAGTCGGACAGCGAGATCGCGCTGCATCTCTACGAGGAGTACGGCCCGGAGTGCCTCCACCATCTTCGCGGCGAGTATGCGTTCGTCATTTGGGACGAGCGCAATCAGCGTCTGATCGCCGGGCGGGACCGCTTCGGCGTGAAGCCGCTGTTCTACGCCGAGCACAATGGCGCGCTCTATCTCGCCTCGGAGGTCAAGGCGCTGTTCGCGATGGGTGTTCCGGCGCGCTGGAGCTCGGAGTCGGTGTACGCCGGAGGATTCGTGCTGCCAGCCGAGCGGACGTTGTTCGCCGGCGTGCACGCCGTTCCGCCGGGCCATTTTCTGCGCGCGACCCGTGAGTCGCACCGCGTCCATCAGTACTGGGACGTCGACTATCCGCGCGACGATGAGGGCACCGCGTCGCTGAGCGACGCGGAATACATAGCCGGATTCCGCGCCGTTCTCGAGGACGCGGTCAAGACGCGCCTTCGCGCCGACGTGCCGGTCGGTTGCTACCTGAGCGGCGGCATCGATTCCTGCGCCGTGCTCGGCCTGGCCCAACGACACCACGACGGGCCGGTGCGCGCGTACACGCTGACGTTCGATCGCACGCAGTATGATGAAAGTGTGATCGCCGAGGAGATGGCACGTCACTGCGGCGCCACCTTCCAGCCGATTCCGATGACCCAAGCCGATCTCGCGACCAACTTTCGCGCGGCGGTCATCCAGTCGGAGATCCCGTTCATCAACGGACACACCGTCGCCAAGTACATGTTGAGCTGCGCGGTGCGCGAGAGCGGATACAAGGTCGTGCTCACCGGTGAAGGGTCGGACGAGATTCTCGCCGGCTATCCGCACTTCCGGCGTGACATGCTGCTGCATCACACGACCGGTCAGGATCCCGAGGAGACGGCTCGACTGCTGCGCGAGCTTATCGAGAACAACCAGGTCTCGCGCGGCCTGCTCCTACCCGAGGGCGACACCAACACCAGCGCCCTCTGTCAGACGCTTTTGGGGTGCGCTCCGTCGTGGCTGGAGGCGATGAGCGGGACTGCCCGCCGCACGCACTCACTCATGCGTGACGACTTCCTGGACGCGCATGCCGGCGTCGACGTCGTCGGAACGCTGCTGTCGTCACTCGATATCGAACGGCGTCTCAAGGGTCGCAACGCCGTGCACACCGCGCTCTACCTCTGGGCGAAAACGCTGTTGCCGCACTACATCCTCTCGAACCTGGGCGACCGGATGGAGATGGCGCACTCGGTCGAGGGGCGCGTGCCGTTCATGGATCATCGCGTCGCCGAGTATCTACAGCGCGTGCCCGTGTCGCTCAAGATTCGCGGGATGACCGAGAAGTACATCCTGCGCGAGGCGGTCAAGGATGTGATCACGAAGACCGTCTACGAGCGGCAGAAGCATCCCTTCCTGAGCCCACCGGCGACGCTCAATCCTGAGCAGCCGCTCAACGCCCTTATGCAGGACACGCTCCGCGGCTCAGCGGCGGCGAACGTGCCGTTCCTCGATCAGAAGAAGATGATCGCGGTACTCGACGATGTCGCGAGACCGGATGCGGACGCGGGACACCGGACGGTGATGGATCAGGTGTTGACGCTCGCGCTGAGCTTCGTGTTCATGCACGAGGGGCTTGGGTTGTCGGCGTAGCCCCGGTTGCACGGCTGCGCCACGCTCATCGCCGGTGTGACGGCGGCACCTCGATCCGCTCGAGCCTGTTCCCGTATGGCACCGCGGTGACGATGGCGGTTTTTCCGTCCGCCGCGAAGCCGACGAGCCCCAGTTGGTGATTCGCCGGCCCTTCGAGCAGGCGCGCTGGACCACCATTCACGGGCCGAATCGCGATGAGATTCTTGCCGTCAGCGGTGAGAGACTTGCCGTCCGCCACCAGATCCTGAAACGTGATGGCGACCGATGCCCCGTCGGGAGTCCACTCGCCGCTTTCTTCGTACACTTTCTCTTGCGTGTTGAACGTCCGCAGCGAGTCGCCGGAAATCGAGCGGACCTCGATCCTGCAGTAGCCGGTCCGGCACCGACTCACCATGATCTCGCGGCCGTCCGGCGACCAAGCCAAGCCTGCGAGGTTCGGCGCCGGACTGACGAGCCGCGGTGACCCGCCGGTTGCCGCCACGGTGTAGACGCCCTGAGTATTCGCGCCCGCTGATGCCGCGGAGAACGCGATGGACTTGCCGTCGCGACTCCATCGAAAATTTGCGTTCACGGTGCCCATCGTCGTCAGCCGTCGCGGAGCGCCGCCGCGCGCCGACACGATCCAGATGTCGGAAAAGCTGGCGTGGCTGGAAACGAACGCGATGTCGTCGCTCGTCGGCGACCATCGCGGCGCGCTCTCGCCGCTCGGCCAATCAGTCAACCGCGTCGGCGTCCCGCCACTCGTCGGGACGACCCAGATGTCGGAGTTGCCTGAGCGATTCGAGGTGAAGGCAATCCGCTTGCCGTCGGGCGACCACGTCGGCTCGAAATCAGCTCCCGGCCCACCGGCGACCAATCGAGGTTCACCGCCGCCGACGCCCACAACCCAAATGTCGTCGTCACCGTTCTTGTTCCCCGTAAACGCGATCTGCTGACTGTCCCGCGAGACGACGGCGCGTCCCACGTCCCACTCGCCTGATGTCAGCGCGACCGGGGGACCGCCGGCCATGGGGATGGCGTAGAGATGGTTGTGTCCAAGGCCGACGGTGATGATCAACCCCTTCCCATCGGCCGTCCAGCCATAGGTGTTTTCGGCGCGCGTATCGTCGGTAACGCGCTGAACGTCGGCCTCTCCCGTCGCGAGCACCCAGACGTCAGTCTGGCCGCCGCGATTGGACAGAAACGCGATTCGCGATCCATCCGGCGACCAAAGCCCGCGCCAGTCTTCGGCAATGTCTTGCGTGAGCTGGCGCTTCTCTCCGGTCGCCAGCTCGAGCCGCCACAGATCCTTGGTGCCGGTGCGGTACGACTCATAGACCAGCGACTTGCCGTCGGGCGAGATAGGAAGAAAACTGAATCGTTCGAACCCTTCCTTGGTGAGCTGCCGGTGCGTCTTGGCCACACGGTCGTAGACCCAGATCGTCTGCTTGCCGTCCTTGAACAGACGATAGACGATCTGTTTGCCGTCGGGCGTCGGGAATGCGTCGTCGACGCTGCCATCGACGTCGAAGACCTGTGACGACGATCCGCCGGCGAGCTCGTAGAACCACAACGACGCGCCGCGCGATGACCGGCGCAAATACAGGGCGCCGCTGCCGTCATGCATCCACGCGGATGGGTAGGCGTTGATGGGTGAGGCCGCGACGACGCGCTCCGGACCGCTGTCCGCGCTGACGATCAGTACATCACCACTGCCGCCCGCGTCGCGTCCAAACATGACCCAGTTGCCATCAAACGACATTTGAACGTTGCTGGCGTCCCAGACGCCGAAGGTCCTGCGTCGGAGATTCGACCCGTCGGCGTTCGCGATATGGATGCCCGCTTTGCCATCGACGACCTTCGAGATGGCGATGCGGCCGTTGTGGGGTACGTCGGCGTCTTCGATGCCGGGCGCCGGCACGAGAACGGTGCGCTTGTTGTCGGCCGGCTTTGCGTCCGCGGTGCATCCAAGCGCCACGACGACGGTGAGCAAGCCGAGCTCTCGTCGGAGCATGGTCAGAGTTCTCCGTTGGGTCGGGCCGTTTTGCGAGCGCTTCCGTCCAGCACCCCGCGCAACTGCGCGTTGATGGTGCGAACGATCGAGTCCTGCGCGGCCAATACGTTTTTCACATTCACTTCGAAACTTCCCGTCCAGTAGTGCTGCACCGATTGCGGTTCGACGAGCTGCAGATTGATGCGCATCACGTCACCGGCGCGGAACAGTGTGCCTTCCATGACCGCGTTGACCTTGAACTCGGCCGCGATGTCGCGCACGCGAAGACTCTGGCCCTTGTCTCCCAGCTCGGACCGCGGCACGACGCCGGCGAGCTTCAACCCCGCGAGGCTCGTGATGAGAGCGTCCTGCATGCTTTCGGCGAATACCGCGTCGGCGCCAGAGATGTCGCGCAACGGCATCACGGCGACCCGGGTGATCGAACCAAGCCCGCCACCCGTGCCCCCGCCGGATAATTTTGAGATTACTAAAGCGCCGGCGACGATCAACGCCGTGACTGCCGCCGCGCCGCCGATGAACACGCCGCGCCGTCGCGGCGCGACGGGCGCCGGCGCCGGCAGCACGGCTTTCGACGGCCGCGTTTGCGTGGGCGTGACCCCGCCGCTCGGCGTCGTCAGCGCCTCGAGGAGCGGGACCAGCTCCTCGGTCGTCTGCCAGCGATCGCCGGGCGTCTTCTCCAGGCAACGCATGACGAGAGTGGCGAGCGGCTGCGATACCGCGGCCCGCATCTCGGTGACCGGCGTCGGCTTTTCCAGCACGTGCGCCGAGAGCGTGGCCTGCGCCGTACGCCCGGCAAATGGCGGTTCGCCGGTGAGCATCTCGTACGCCATCACACCGAGGGCGTAGATGTCCGAGCGCGCGTCGATGTCGGTCGACGCCGTTGCCTGCTCGGGCGACATGTACGTCGGCGTGCCGACGGCCACGCCGACCGTCGTGAGCGTATTACCGCCCGCCGTCGTCACCGCCTTCGCCACACCGAAATCCATCACCAGCGCATGGCGCTTGGAGAGCATCACGTTGCCCGGCTTGATATCGCGATGCAGGATGCCGGCGGCGTGCGCCGACGCGAGCGCGTCGGTCACCTCGCGGAGGATGCGAACCGTCTCGGGCACGGGCATCGGCCCTTCGCGATCGATGCGCTGCCGCAGCGACTCGCCGTCGACGTACGGCATCGTGTAATACAGAAAGCCGTCCGCTTCACCAGAGTCGAGCAGCGGCAAGATGTGCGGATGCTGCAGTCGCGCGAGAATCTTGATCTCGCGCGGAAAGCGATCGGGCCCCAGCGCGGCAGCGAGCTCGGGACGAAGCACTTTCACCGCGACTCGCCGGTCGTGCTTGAGATCCTCGGCGAGGTACACGGTGGCCATCCCACCGGCGCCAATCTCACGCTCGATGGAGTATTTGTCGGCGAGGGCAGCCCTGACCCGAGCGAGCTCGTCAGTCACCGCCAGATTCTACGGCGGGTCTGGCGTCATCGACAAGTGGGGCTCGGCGGGCGACGGGCGTTAGGGCTTCCGGCGACCGAACCGACGGCGACGGCCTCGCGAAGCACGTTCGATCTTCTCCGACGGCGCACCGCTCGGCGCGGCGGGCGCCGCTGTCTTCTTTGCGTTCGCCCGCTGACGCTCGTTTCGGCGGCGCGCCGAATGCTCGGCGAGACGCTCGGCCAGCGGTCGCTCGAGACGCCCCTCCGGTTTCGCCGCATAATCGAAGTCGGGAAGGGTGACTCGAGGCAGCGCCCTACCCACCGCGCGCTCGATCGCCCGCAGTTCGGCCTCCTCCTGCGGCGAGACGAACGTGAACGCCTCGCCCGTCATTTCCGCGCGCCCGGTTCGTCCAACGCGATGGATATAATCTTCGACAGCGAATGGAACATCGAAGTTGACGACATGCCCGAGCGCCTCGACGTCGATGCCACGCGCGGCGATGTCCGTCGCGACGAGCACGCGATATCGGCCGGTCTTGAATCCGGCGAGTGCATCCTCGCGCTGCGGCTGCGAACGGTTGCCGTGGATGCGCGCGGCGCTCAAACCGCGATTCGTCAGAAATTCCCACAGTCGGTTGGCGCGGTGCTTGGTGCGTGCGAACACCAGCGCCTGTTGCATGATGTCGCGCGCCAACAGCGTGTGGAGGAGAGGCGCTTTGAGCTCTTGCGGCACCGGATACACGGCTTGCGTGATGCCGGACGCGGGCGCCGACTTGCGCTCGCGGTTGATGGTCACCGGGTCGTGAAGCAGCTCACGCGTCAGCTGAAGAATCGGCGCCGGCATTGTCGCACTGAAGAACAGCGTCTGACGCCTTGGCGGAAGGTGCTTGAGCAATCGGCGGATGTCCGGCAGGAACCCCATGTCGAGCATGCGATCGGCTTCGTCGAGCACGAGATACTCGATCTTGTCGAGCCGAGCGTAGGGGTGCTTGAGATGGTCGAGGAGGCGGCCCGGCGTCGCGACCAGGACGTCTACGCCCGATCGAAACGCGTGCTCCTGTGGTCCCATGCCGACACCGCCGTAAATCGCGGCGCCCGTGATCGGGGTATGGACGGCGAGCGCATTGAGCTCCTGAACGATTTGCGCCGCGAGCTCTCGGGTCGGCGTGACGACGAGGGCGCGCGTCGTTCTCCGCGGTTTACCGAGCAGCTGCTCCAGGATCGGGAGGAGGAAAGCCGCCGTCTTGCCGCTTCCGGTCATGGCACACGCCAGGACGTCGCGACCGTCGAGCGCCGCCGGGATGGCGTCGGTCTGAATGGGAGTCGGCTTGGAGAAGCCAAGCTCCTTGATTCCCTTGATGAGACTCGGGTGCAGTTTGAGCGCGCCAAATGGCATGCTAGAAGATAGGGGGTGCCACAGGTCGAAGCTCGCGCCGTGCGAGGTCGAGCGCCGCGGTGCTATTTTCAGCAATGGATGATTCGCACCGCAGCTACGGCGACCGGCCCACGCCGCCCACCACGAAGCAGAAGGCCGCCGTCCAGCGTGCGGTGAAGACGCTGCTCGACGTGCTCGCGCCGGAGCGCACCACGACGCGCGCGCCCCGACAGCCCGTTCCCATCGAGCAGCACCGGACGCCGAACGGCTGCGTCCTTCAGGCGCCGACGGCTGCGCTGAGCGTGTCCTGGTTCCCCGAGGGGCCGGACATCGAATCGATCGGGGAGTTGCAGGTCGTCTTGTGGCGCGGCGTGGCATCGCGGCGCGGCGTGGCCCCGAGACCCGAGGGAGCAGTGGTCGTGCGCGAATTGAACATTCGGCCGGTCGAGAGTCCGCCGGACGCGTTCATCTGGCGTACCGATGACGGGGCGACATACGACACCGAAGGTCTGGCGGCCTACTGCCTGGCGCTGCTCAAAGAGCAAATGCTCGTTGACGACCCGACGGGGACGGCGCAGGCCACGACACCTCGGCGACGGGACTGACGACTCAGCGACTCGGCGAACCGATTGACTTGCGGATCGTCGTGCAACCTTACAATGTAAGGAATGACATCGACGCAGTCGTCCCGCCTCGGGCAGTTCGAGCAGCTCGTGCTTCTGGCGGTGCTCCGGCTCGAAGACGCCGCGTATGCCCCCGCCATTCTCGATGAAATCGAGCAGGCAACGGGGAAACCGCCGTCGCCGGGATCGATGTACGTCACGCTGGACCGCTTGGAGGAAAAGGGACTCCTCCGTTCGCGCCTCGCCGAGAGCACCGACGAACGCGGAGGCCGGCCACGACGCTACGTGACCGTCACGGCGTACGGTCTGCGCGAGCTGCGATCGTCTCGCGCCGCGTTGCTCAAGCTCTGGCGCGGCTTGGAGGGTGTCCTTGAGAACTCCTGAATCCCGGCCGTCGACGCCACCGCGACTCGCCGAATGGCTCGTGCGCGTCATCGCGGCCAGATCCAATCATGTTGACGCACTCCTCGGCGACTTGGACGAGGAATTCGTGCGCCTCGCCGCACGATCGAGCAGCGACGCGGCACGATGGTATTGGCGCCGCACCTTCTCGATCATCGTTCACTTTTTGCCGCTCTGGCTGCGTCGACGACGCACGACGTCGCCCGCGACGACACGAGACTCGACGATGACCATCTTTCTGAGCGACCTGCGATTTGGTACGCGCGCGTTGCGACGCGCGCCGAGCTTCACGATCGCCGCCGTCCTCGCGCTCGGTCTTGGTACCGGCTCCGCCGCCGGCGTCTTCAGCCTCCTGCGCGGCGTGGTGCTTCGGCCACTTCCCTATGCGCAACCAGATCGGCTCGTCACGCTCTGGGAAGTGAACCACACCAAGTCGCTCGAACACGAGCCGATCTCTCCGGTCAACTTCGGCGACTACCGACGGCTGAATGCCGTGTTCGAGGACGCGGCAGCGTGGTGGCGCCCGCAGATCAATCTCGCGGACGACAGCGGCGAACCCGTTCGCGTGAGCTCCGTCGAGACGACCGAGAATCTCTTCGCCGTGCTCGGCGTGCGGCCCTATCTCGGCCAAAGTTTCACCATTCATCCCCAGCTCTACGGATCACAGCACGAGGCGGTGATCAGCTACCGGCTCTGGCAATCACGATTCAACGGTGATCGGGCAATCGTCGGCAAGCCGGTGCGGCTGAACGGCTACAGCTACACGATCGTCGGCGTGATGCCGGCCGGCTTCGGTTTCCCCGGGCAGACCGACCTGTGGCAGCAACTCAATTGGGATTTGAGCCACCACACGCGCTTCGCGCACTTCATGGAGAGCGTGGCGCGACTCAAACCCGGCGTGACGATCGAGACCGGTCAACGGGAGCTGGACCGTCTTTCGGCGCGACTCGGCGCCGAGAACAAGGCGTCCAACGCCGCGTGGACGGTTCGGGCGACCGCACTCGACCGCGAGATCGCCGGCGTATTTCGTCCGGCGTTGTTCGCGCTGCTCGGCGCCTCAGGGTTGTTGCTGCTGATCGCTTGCATCAACGTCGCCAATTTGCTGCTTGCGCGTGCCGTGTCGCGGCGTCGCGAGGTCGCCTTGCGCGCTGCGATCGGCGCGAGTCGGGCGCGACTGATCCGACTCTTCTTGACGGAGAGCTTGGTGCTGGCGGTCATCGGGTCGCTGATCGGACTCGCTGTCGCCGTAGCGAGCGTCCGTGGTCTTCTGGCGTGGTCGCCGATTCGCATTCCGCGAGCCGAGGGTGTGGGCGTCGATCTGACGGTACTCCTCTTCGCGACGTTGGTCGCGGCAGTCACGGTGATTGTATTCGGCCTCGTGCCCGCTGTCTTTCTCTCGGGCGTCGAGCTGCATGACACGCTCAAGGATGGTACGCGTGGATCGGGTACTCGGGGCCGCGGTCTGCGCAACGCCCTCGTCGTATCGGAAGTCGCGCTCGCCGTCGTATTGCTCTCAGGATCCGGCCTACTCATCCGCAGCGTGTCGAAGCTCGTTCGTGTGGACGCCGGTCTCGATCCGACTTCCGCGATAACGATCGATCTCCAACTGCCGGACGCAGCGTATCGAGATTGGACGCGGGTCGATCAGTTTTATACGTCGCTGGTGAACGCGCTGCGACCGAATCCGGAGATCGTCGGCGTGGGCGCGGCCAACTTTCTTCCGTTGGAGCCGGGTTGGCGTCTGCCTTATCAAGTTACCGACGCTCGGACGACGGCCGATCAAGCGCCGCAAGCGCAGTTTCACATCGCCGACGAAGGCTACTTCACCGCCCTGCGCATTCCTGTCGTCTCCGGTCGCACGTTCACGGCGCACGACGACGCGCACAGCCCGCCGGTCGTCGTGATCAACGAGACGATGGCGAGGCAGCTCGCACCCGGCGGTAGCGCAGTCGGTAAGCGCGTCGCGACCTCGATAGAGTTCATCGGCCCGTTGAGTCGCCGCATCGTCGCCGACAGTCAGTATCAGGTTGTCGGAGTCGTGAAGGACGTTAAAAACAGCTCACTTCGCTCGGCGTCGGAGCCCGCGGTCTATTTCGCGAGCCACCAATTTCCGAGCCGGAAGATGCACCTTGTGGTGCGCGGCCATGGCGAGGGCGCGCGGCTCGCGTCGCTCGTGCGCAACGAAGCTCAACGACTCGATCCGTCACTCCCGTTGGGCGACATCAAACCGATGGAACGAGTGCTCGAGGAATCAGTGGATCCGCCGCGATTCGTGATGCTGCTCATGTCCGTGTTCGCCGGACTCGCGCTGACGTTGGCGGCCGTCGGCATTTATGGCATCCTGACGTTCCTGGTGAGCCATCGGCGGCGAGATATCGCAATTCGCCTTGCACTCGGCGCCGAACCCGCGGCGATGCTTCGCATGATCGTGCGCGAGGGGCTCGGTCTGGCGTTCGTCGGCTGCGCGCTGGGCGTGATCGGGGCGCTCGTGGCCGGGCGGGCGTTAGCGGGATTTCTGTTCGGCGTCGCGCCGTGGGATCCAGTAACGCTCGGTGGCGTCGTGGCGCTCGTTGGCTTCGTCGCGACCGCCGCGTGCATCGTTCCAGGACGACGCGCGGCGTCGGAGGATCCGGTGCGAGCGCTGCGAGCGGAGTGATCGCCTTGGCGTACGAGGTGCGGCGTCCGGCGTCCGGCGGGACAGACGCGCGGGGTGGGGGGTCGTGCGGTGTGCCGGGTACGCCGCACCCGAGCCGCCGAGCCGCCGAGCCGCCGAGCCGCCGAGCCGCCGAGCCGCCGAGCCGCCGAGTCGCCTACCTAAGGCACCACCCGCTGCGAACCCAGTGTGTACTTCGTGATCCAATCCTGCTCGCGCTGCATTTTGTCGAGCTGATGATAATACTCGGCGAGTCCGTGACCTTCGCGCGGATAGAACACGAGCTGGACGGTCTTGCCCCGATCCTTGAGCGCGCGGAAGTATTCCATCGATTGACCGATCGGCACGCGCTGATCGCTCCCGCCGTGTTGAATGAGCAGCGGCGTCGTCACGTTGTCGACGAAGGTGATCGCCGAACGCGCGCGATAGAAGTCGAGGGTCTTCTGGGTCGGGACGCCGCTGAAGAATGTGCCGATGTAGCCGGGGATATCCGTCGTCCCGTACATGCTCTGCAAGTCCGACAGCCCCGCGCCCATCCGCGCCGCTTTGAAGCGACTCGTCTGGCTGACGACCCACGCCGTCATGTAGCCGCCGTAGCTCCATCCCTCGAACGCCATCTTCGATGAATCGGCGATGCCGCGTTTGATCACGTCGTCGACGCCCGTCATGATGTCGCGGTAGTCGCCACCGCCCCAATCCATGATGTTCGCGCGCGTGAACTTCTCGCCGTAGTTCGTGGAGCCGCGCGGATTCGGGTATAACACGGCCCAACCTTGTCCCGCCCATACCTGACCGGGCGATCCCCAATTCGCCTTGAAGGCCACGCTCGTCGCGCCGGTCGGACCGCCGTGCGCCTCGACAAGCAATGGATACTTTCGTCCAGCCTGATACCCGACGGGCTTGAGCAAGACACCCTCGACCGGTGTGCCGTCGGTGCTCTTCCAGGTGATCACTTCCGTTTCACCCAGCGCGATGTCGCGGATTTGCGGGTTGATGTCCGTGAGCTTCTTCGGCGACGCGAACGTCAGATCGCTCACGTACACGTCGGCCGGCGCATCGGCCGAGCCGAGGGTGTAGGCCGCGAGCCGTCCGTCCTTCGCGAGCGACGGATTACCGATCAGCATCTTGCCCGCGACGCGATTCAGTTTGCTCGACGCGACGTCGTACGCGTACACCGCGCCCCACGCGCGCTCCCCGGTCGTGAACAACACGCGCGAGCCGTCGGGAGTCCACCGCGGATTGCCGGCGGAGATGTCGAGCTTGGCGTCGTACGTGTCCGTCGCCTTGCCGGACGCGACGTCGTAGAGGACCAGGTGATCGTTGCCGATCTCGCGATCCATGATGCTGTCGGCGCGAGCGGTGTGGCTCTGCGGAAGGATGGTGAACGCGATCGTCTTTCCGTCCGGCGACCACGCGGGCGGCGATCCCGCCACGGGTTTCGTCGTGATCTTCTTCAATGACTTGTCGGCGATGGTGACGACGTACACGTCGGAGCGCGAATCGCGAAGCATCGTCGTCGGCGCGGCCTGGAAGGCGAGTCGCGTTCCATCGGGCGACCAGCTCGGCGCTCCACCGACGGTGAGATTCCCGTGCGCGACTTCGCTGGCGCGTTTCGTCGCGACGTCGATCACCCACGCATGGGAGAGGCGAAAGTTGTCCTCGAACACCTGGGGATCATCGCGACGCGCGGTCTTGGCTTCGTCGGTTTTTGGCAGCGTATCGACGGCGAGGAAGGCGATGCGCGAACCATCCTTCGACCACTCGAAGCCGGTCACACTCTCCTTGGACGTCGTCAGCTGATACGCTTCCCCGCCGTCCATCGACAGGATCCAGATCTGGGTCTTCGCGTCAGTACTGCTCCCCCGAGATGATAGGAAAGCCAACGAACGGCCATCAGGCGACCACTGCGGCCCGCTCTCTCCTCGCTCACTGAACGTGAGCTGACGCGGCGCTCCGCCGGCGGCGGCCACCATCCATATATGCGACCGGGTCTCGTGCTTGTCGCCTTTCGCGGTATCGGCCTTCGCCGGCTCCGTCGCCGGCCGCGCGTTGGGATGCTCCCAGCCGCTCACGGTGTACGCGACCTTCGACCCGTCGGGCGAGAGCGAGACGCCGCCGACGTTCTTGAGCTCCATGATGTCGGCGAAGGTCATCGGGCGCTTGTTCTGCGCGCCGGCCGTGGCGGCCGCGGTGAGTAGCGCAACGACGCAAGCCGCTCGGCGCGTCAGTGGGAAAACCATTCGAGACTCCGGTGTGGGTCACGCGAAGTCTGCA